>NZ_JBINJD010000004.1:0-71135 GCF_043951915.1 Alienimonas sp. DA493
CGCTTCGGCGTCTTGCCGATCGACTCCATCGCCTCCCAGAGCCACTTGGGCGAGAGCTTCACGCCGGACTTGGGCAGCACGGTGACGGTCTTCTTCTCCACGTCGCACTGGACTTTGGCGATGGCGTCCACGGGCTTCAGCTTTCCTTCAATCCGCTTCACGCAACCGCCGCACATCTCGCCGACGGTGATCACCGTCGCCGCGGAGGGGGCGTCGTTGGCGGGGGCGTCGGCCGCCGCCGTCGTCGGGGCCGCGGCCAGCAGGGCGGCGCAGCAGAGGGTCAAAGCCGCTTGGAGGGCGAACTTCATCGAGGAACTCCATTTCGGGAGGAAACAGGGGAGAACTCAGTCAGCGCGGCGCGGTCGCGGCGTCGTCAGCCCGATGCGGGCGACAGCCCGCAGAGATGACGGCGACCGACGGCGGGCCGACCGAAGCGAGAGCCGGCCTCAGGGGAGAGCCGGCAAGGCAAGAGAAGGGGAGCGGATCACGCCCTCACACGGGCGAATCGCAACGCTCCCCGGGCGCTAGTTCAGCAGCGAGGCCAGCGCAATCCGCAGCGCGGCGCCGGCCGTCCGCCTCGGTCGCCGCTCGGGCGCGAGACGGTCCGGAGCGGGGACCGCAGCCGGGGCGGCCGTCCTATCGTCGACGGCCGGTTCCAAACTGACGGCGTACAACGCGCCGTCGAGATCCGTCCCGTCCGGCAACACGGCGCCGCCGCAGATGCCCTGGCAGCCGCAGTCGTCGCTGGGCTGCGGGGCGTCGTCGCCGCAGTCGGCGGGGGGCGTGGGGCAGCACGGACAATGCGTCGCCTCGCCCTCCGCGTCGCCGCAGGCGCCCGCCGCACAGCGGAACGGGCACGCCAACAGGGCGAGCAGCGTGGCGGCGGCGACGAACGACCGGAACATGCAGTCCGACGAAGGGAGGAACGGCACCAAAAGGTTACGTCTTCGCAGCCGGCCCCGGCAAGGGCGAAGCGCCGCCCGGTCGGGCGGCGGAGTCCGCCCCGGCGCTTGATCAGATCCCGCAGAGGGAGACCGTCATCCCGAGGGCCGCGGCGGCGGCGGCCTTGGCGTGCAGCGCCTCGTTCGCGGCGGCCTCGTCCGCGGCGTAGGCGACCTGCACGTGGTTCGACCGGTGGCGGGCCATCATCTGGTCGCGGCTCACGCCGCGGAAGACCGCGTGCATGATCGGCCACTGCGGCGTGGTCGACTCCCAGCGGCGTTCCGTCTCCTCTCGCGGCAGGGCAACGGCGTCGGCCCGGCCGAGATCCATGTGCAGGCGGTCGTCCTCCACGAAGATCCGCGACCAGACCACCGGCCCCGGCTTCGACACGCCCCGCACCGTGCTGCCGCCGGAGGGGAAGTACATCGCCGGCTGACGGAAGCCCTCCGCCCCCGCCCAGCCGCCTTCGAAGTGGGCCGGCGGGGCGGCGCCGCTGATCTCCAACACCCACACCTCCTCCTCGACCGTCCCGCTGGCGTCGCGGTCCGACCACCGCAGGTCGTGCAACGTGTTCTCCGTCGGCTGACCCAGCGCCCGGTGCACCCGTTCGGTCAGCAAGCCGTCCAGGCCGGCGCACTCGTCCACCTCGTTGAAGTGCGTCAGCGGACGGCCCTCGTACAGAACCCGCGCTCCGTCCCGGCTGCGGACCGGCGGGCGGTCGCCGTTGTTCAGCATGCCCTCGACCAGATCGCTGGCGGGCAGCAAATCCTTGAGCCCCTGCTGGTACTGAATGCCGACGGCGTCGCAGCCGAAGTCGTCCGCGATCCGCACCGCGGCGACGTACATCCGGCACTGATCGCGGATCTGACCGTCCGTCAGGTCCTCGTCGTGGTTCGGGCCGGTGTGAAACGTCATGCCGCGGTCTTCGAGCCAGTCCCGCACGGCGTCGGCCTCGTCGTCCGGGACCTGCCGCGTCTCGTGGTACAGCGCCGACTGGCTGAGTCGTTCCTTGAAGACGCCGCAGGGCATGAGCAGATGGTCGGGGACGATCGCGTTGAACATCCCCATGCAGCCCTCGTCGAAGACGCCGAGGATCGCCTTGTCCCGCCGCAGATCCGCGGCGATCCGTTCGCCGATCACGCGGGCGCTCTCCGACGCCTCGCCCGGATCGAACGACCGCACGTGGGAGAGGTCGTGCTCGACCGGCCGGCCCTCCAGCCACGCCTTGAGCCGGGTGACGAACCAGTCGTCCTCGAACGTTTCGCTCCAGAGGGAATCGAACCCGACCCCGGCCTTCGCCAGGGAGCCGTTGAGGTTCAGCAACCCCACCAGCCCCGGCCACTGCCCGGACCAGTTGGCGACGGTGAGGATCGGCCCGCGGTGGGTCGTCAGACCGGCGAGGACGTGGTGCGAGTATTGCCAGACGGCCTCCGCCACGATCAGCGGGGCCTCCGGGTCGAGCGAGCGGAAGACCTCCATCCCTTCTTTCTGGGAGGCGATGAAGCCGTGCCCGCGCTCTTCAGAAACTTCGTGCCCGCGGTGGAGTTGACCGCCGCACCGCTCGACGGCCGTGCCCAGCGCCGCCTCCATCGCCCGCTGGGCCGGCCAGCAGACGCGGTTGGCGGACTCTCGCAGATCGCCGGAGGCGACGAGTTGCACGGGACGGGTCATGGCGAGGGCGGCTCTGGCGGGTTGACGGGAGTCGGGCGGCGGGCCTCACGAGGCCTTCCGGGCGCTGGTCGGGCCGAAGGTTTCGGCGAAGCGGCGGTAGTCGCGGTAGACGGCGTCGTAGGCCGTCGCGGCGGCCGGGTCCGGTTCGACGCGGGCGTCGGCGGGCACCGGGGCGGCCATCGCTTCGATCGTCTCGGCGACGGAGTCGAACCGGCCGGCCGCCACCATCCCGAGGATCGCCGCCCCCAGCGCCGGGGCCTGCCGGGCGGGGTGGGCTTCGATCGGCTCCCCCAGCACGTCGGCGTAGATCTGCACCAGGTCGCGGTTGTGGTGGGGCAGCCCGCCGGTCGCGATCAGCCGGTCGATCGGCACGCCGCCCTCGCGGAGCAGCTCCACGATCCACCGCAGCCCGCAGGCGGAGCCCTCCAGCAGCGCCCGATACAGGTGTCCCGGCCCCGTGTGCAAGGAGAGCCCGGAGAACGCCCCCCGCAGGGAGCCGTCCATGAGCGGCGTGCGGCATCCGTTCAGCCAGTCCAGGCACCGCACCCCCTCGGCCCCCGGCGGCAGCGCGGCCGCCGCGGCGGACATCGAGTCGAACGAGTCCCGGCCGAGCAGCGTCCGCAGCCAGTCGAAGGCGTCGCCGACGGCCGCCTGCCCGGTCTCGTAGCCGAACAGGTCCGGCAGGATGCCCCCCTCCACGACGCCGGCCAGTCCCGGAACGAAGCGTTCCTCCGTCGCGTTCAGCATGTGGCAACTGCTCGTGCCCATCACCATCACCAGCGCCCCGGGCCCGGCCGCCCCGACGCCGGGGACGGCCGCGTGGGCGTCGATCACCGCCGCCGAGACCGCGATCCCCGCCGGCAGCCCCAACGCCGCGGCCCGCTCCTCGGTGAGTCGTCCGGCGACCTGCCCCGGGGCGAGTTTGCGGCCTGGCAGTTTCGTTCGCACCGCCTCGGCAAGACCGGGGTGCACGGCGGCGAAGTAGTCGTCGCTCGGGTAGCCGTCCGTCGCCGACCACAGCGCCTTGTAGCCGGCCTGACAGGTGGACCGCGGCAGCTCCTCGGCCGGGCCGCCGACGAGCCGCCAGACGAACCAGTCGCCGCCTTCCAACCAGACCTCCGCCGCGGCGGCGACCTCCGGGTCGTCCTCGATCGCCTCCAACATCTTCGGCTGGAGCCATTCCAGCCCGATGATCCCGCCGTACCGCTTCAGGAACGGTTCGTCCCGCTCCACGGCGACGCGGTTCATGCGTGCGGTCTGCTCGACGGCGCCGTGGTGCTTCCACAGCTTCGGCCAGGCGTGCGGCCGGTCGGCGAAGCGGTCCCGTTCGCACAGCGGCGTGCCGTCGGCGTTCGTCGGCAGCATCGTGCAACTGGTGAAGTCCACGCCGATTCCGACCACCGCCCGCGGGTCGAGCTCCGCGTCGGCCAGCGCCGCCCGCACCGCGACCGCGGCGGCGTCCAGCCAGTCGCCGGGGCGTTGCAGGGCGAACCGCGGCGGCAGCGGGCGGTCCGAGCCCGGCAGCGAATGGAGGATCTGCCCGTGTTCGTAGGCCGCCACCGCGACGCCGCGTTCCCGGCCGTCGGCGTCCGCCAGCAGGGCCCGCACGGACTCCGTGCCGAAATCCAATCCGAGGGCGACGGCGGTCATTCGACCCACTCCCGATCGAGCCCCTCCAGAATCGCGGCGACTTTCGCCCGCTCCGGCGGGAGGAACTTGTTGAACGGCTCCGCCAACGCGTCGCCGCAGATTCCCCGCAGCGATAACGCGGACTTCATCGCCTTGATGTGGCGGGAGGCGTACTTGCCGATCTCGTACATCCGCCCGAGCCGTTCGACCTGCTCCTGCAAGCGGGCGACGGCTGCCTCATCCCCAGCGACGGCGGCCTCGTAAAGCCGGACGAACAGCTTCGGGAAGACGTTCGCCCCGCCGCAGACCCCGCCGTCGCTGCCGAGGCGGAGGGCCTCGACCAGCTTGCTCTCCGGGCCGATCAGCACGCTCCAGTCCGGCCGGACGCGGTTCTTCAGCTCGATCAGCCGGGCGAAGTAGTCGAGGTCCCCGCCGGAATCCTTCACGCCGACGACGGAATCCAACCCGGCGAGGGCCTCCAGCGTCTCGGTCTCGAAGACGACCTTCGTCAGCGAGGGCATGTTGTAGAGCATCACCGGCAGCGGGATCGCCGCGACGAGCCGTTCGACGTACTGCCGCAGTTCGGTCTGACCGGCCGGGAAGTAATACGGCGGGGCGAGGACGACCGCGTCCGCCCCGCAGTCGGCGGCGTGGCGGGCGAGGGCGACGGTCTCCTCCGCGGAGGTGTCCGTCACGCCGATCAGCACGGGCACGCGGCGCTCGCCGGCGGCGACGGCGTCGCAGGTCGCGGTCACGACCTCCCGTTGCAGCCGGTGGCTCAGCGACGGCCCCTCGCCGCTGCTGCCGAGGGCGAACACCCCGTGCACCCCGCCGGCGACGACGTGGGCGATCAGCCGGTCCAGACCGTCGCGGTCCAGTTCGTCCGGGCCGGCCGCGACGGAGGTCCGCGGCTCGGAGGACCGCAGCGGCGTGACCAGCGGCGGGACGAGGCCCTGAAGACGGGGGAAGCTCATGCGGGCGTCTCGGCAGCGGGGACGGGCGGCGAGCAGCGGCGGCCGAACGGCGGGACCCCCGCGAGGAAGCCCACCGCGAGGATCACGACCGTGCCGATCACCGCCGTCAGGTTCGGGTGCAGCGTGCTGCGGAAGTCGTCCAGGGCCGCCGGCCACAGCGGGGTCGGCGAGAGCGCCATCCAGGCGACGACCGGCAGCCCGCACAACACCGCGACCGCGGCACCGGCGGAGTTCGTGCGGCTCGCCATGCCCAGCAGGAACAGGCCGACGATCCCGCCGCTGAACACGCTCGCCAGCATCCACCAGACGTCGAGGGCGCTGTCGGTGAGGCGGATCAGCAGCAGGGCCATGCCGGTGCCCAGCGCCCCCCAGACGACCGTGGCCGTCCGCAGCGCCCGGACGGCGGCCTGATCGTCGGCGGCCGGATTGAAGAAGCGTTTGTAGTAGTCCTCGAGGATCAGCGTCGCGGAGGAGTTCAGGCTGGTCGAGACGGTGCTCATCGCCGCGGCGAAGACCGCGGCCACCAGCAGCCCCCGCAGGCCGGCGGGCATTTGGGTGACGATGAAATAGGGGAACACGCGGTCGCCGACGTCCGTGGCCGTCAGCTCCGCGGCGACGACCGGTTCGGACCCGGGGGGGAGGACCGCGTTCCGCTGCTCCGCGACGACCGCCCGCACCTCCGTCAGCGTCTCCGGCCGGGACTGGTAGAAGGCGAACAGCGTCGTCCCGATGAAAAAGAACAGGGCGCTCATCGGCACGTACAGCAGCCCGCCGAGCCAGAGGCTCTTTTTTGCGGCGGCGTCCGAGTCGGCGGCGATGTACCGCTGCACGTAGCTCTGATCGACGCCGAAGTTCTGCAGGTTGATGACCAGCCCGTACAGCAGGATCACCCAGACCGTCGGCGCCCCCCAGTCCGTCAGCGACCAGGAGCCGAGCGAGAACTTCTCCTCCGCCGCCGCCGCCTCCACGACCGTGCCGACCCCGCCGGGGATCAGCCACAGCATCGTCCCCAAACAGGCGACGGCCCCCACGGAGAGCACGATCGCCTGGATCGCGTCCGCCCAGATCACCGCCGCGATGCCGCCGACGAAGGAGTAGATCGTCACCGAGACCCCCGTGACGAGGATCAGCGTCGCCATGTCCCAGCCCAGCAACATCTGCATGGGCAGGGCCATGAGATACATCACGACCCCCATCCGGGCGATCTGCGTGAGCAGGTAGAAGACGCTCACGTAAATGCGGGCCCACAGCCCGAATCGTCGTTCCAGCGCCGCGTAGGCGGAGACCTCCGTGCTGGCCCGGTAGTACGGCACGAACCAGGTCACCGCGATCAGCGTCGCCAGCGGGATCGCCAGACTGAAGACGAACGGGTTCCAGTCGTCCGCAAAGCTTTTGCCCGGCAGCGCCAGGTAACTGATGCTGCTGAGGTAGGTGGCGAAGATCGACAGCCCGCACACCCAGCCCGGCAGCGACCGGTTGCCGGTGGTGAACCCCTCCGACGCCCCGCCCCGCCGGGCGAAGGCGAAGCCCAACGCCATCGTGGCCGTGAAGTAGAGGACCAGTACAGCCCAGTCGAACGCCGAGAACGTCCCGCTCATCCCAGTCCCCCGGCGAAAACGGCGTCACGCGATAATCGGCGGAGCGGGGGGCGGGCGAGCACGGATCGAAGATACCGAATCCCCCCACCGGCGGCGGTCGTGAACGCGTCGGCGGCGTGTCGGTTTGCGACAGGGCGGATTGCGGCGGGACCGCGGCCGCTCAGCGGCAGGCGGCCCGGAAGGCGGTCGGGCTCTGGCCGGAGCGATCGCGGAACACCTTGGCCAGCCGGCGGGCGTCGGCGAAGCCGCTGTGGGCGGCGACCGCGGCGACGTCCAGGTCGGTTTCCGCCAGCAGGGACCGGGCCCGCTCCACCCGCACCCGCAGGATCTCGGCGAGTACGGTCCGGCCCAGCTCCGCCCGGAACTCCCGTTCGAGTTGCCGCCGGGAGCGCCCCGCCGGCGCCGCGACCCGCCGGTGCACCTCCGCGGCGTTCAGGCCCCGGCAGGCCTCCTCCCGGATCAGCCTCACCGCCGCCCGCACGCCCGGGCTGCGGACGGCGGTCGCGTCGCTGGAACCGCGGGTCACGACCCGCGGCGGCGGCACCGCGACAGCCCGGTCCGGCGGGGTTCCCCCGGCAATCAGCGTCGCCAGCATCGCGGCGGCCCGACGGCCAACCTCGACCGACGGGTTCGCCACGCTGGACAGCGCCGGCCGGCACATCCGGCATTCGAACTCGTCGTCGTCCACCCCGAGCACGGCGATCTCCTCCGGCACGGCGAAGCCCAGCGACCGGCAGGCCTCGACCGCCTCCCGGGCCGGGCGGTCGTTAGAGGCGAACACCGCGGCCGGCCGCGGCAGCGCGGTCAGCCAGGCCCGCAAATCCCGTTCGACCACGTCCCACGGCCGGTCCGCCGGGGGTTGGGGCAGGTAGTCGAGGTGACAGGCGGAGACGTCGAACCCCGCCGCCCCCAACCGCCGGCGGAAGGCCTCCTCGCGGCTCAGCGAGAAGCCCGCCCAGGCGCTGCCGAGGTAGCCGAAGTGGCGGAAGCCGCGGTCGAGGAAGTGCTCCGCGGCCAGGCGCCCGACGGCCTCGTGGTCGGCCTCGACGAGCGGCCCCCGCCAGCCGCGGAGCGTCGAGGTGACGTTCACCGCCGGCACGCCGCCCCGCCGCAGGGCGGCGGCGACGGAGGCGTCCGTGAGGTGCGCCACCACTCCGTGCGGGCACCAGCGTCGCATCATCGGCAGCACGGCCGCGTCCGCCGGAGCCTGCCGCAACGACCAGCCCTCCGCCTCGGCGACCTCCTGCACCCCGGCGCACACGCCCCGACCGTAGCCCAACTCCTGCGGGACGAGCAGCGCCACCCGCACGTCCGCCCCCCGCGGCCTCACGGCCGATCCGCACCCGCGTCGGCGGCCGCGGCTTCGGGCCAGGGGGCGGCGCCGAGCACGGCGCCCGCGATCAGTTCGTCCGGGTCGAGGGTCACATGCTTCACCCGGCGGCGGTTCCAGGTGTAGGTGAGGTGCACCCGGCCGTCGCGGGTCTGAATCATCGCCGGGTAGGAGAACTCGCCGGCGTCCTCGCTCTCCACCGCGGCGACGGCCCGCCACTCGCGGCCGTCGTCGCTGACGGCGAGGTGCAGCTCGTTCCGCTTCCCCCAGCCGTCCTTGCGGTCGCCGCCGATGTGGTTGTAGAGCAGCAGATGCCGGCCGTCGGCGAGGGTGAGGGCTTCGACGCCGGAGTTGTTGTTCGGCAGGGAAGTCGGCTCCAGCTCCGTCCAGGTCCGGCCGCCGTCGCGGGAGGTCGCCTGCATGATGCGGTCGTGCTTCGAGCGGAACAGGGCCTGCAAAGCGCCGTCGTCGTGGGTCAGCAACGTCGGCTGGATCACCTGGAAAGGCTGGGTCTCCGGTTCGAACCGCTCCCAGGAGGAGCCGAGTTCCGGCCGGTCGAGATCGGTCAGACGCTCCATGTGGAACCGCCAATCGTCGCCGTGCTCCGTCGAGGAGGGGCAGAGCAGCGCCCCGTCCTCCAATAGGAGCGGTTTGCCGCGGACCGGGCCGTCGATGCCCGTCGGCAGCCGGCGGCGGTCGCGGAATGACCGCCCGGCGTCGTAGCTCACCATCACCTCGCCCCACCACTCCTGCGGGTTCGGGCCGACCTTGAAAAACAGCATCAGCGGACTGTCCCCCGGCGGCTGGAACAGCACCGGGTTCCAGGTCGGGTAGCGGAGATCAGCGTGCTGCACGCCGTCGGCCTGCTGCTTCGGGGAGGACCAGCCGCCGCCGTCGTGGTAGCTCGTCCAGATGCCGACGTCCGGGTTCTTCTCCCGCGTCCCGCCGAACCAGGCGGCGACCAGCCCGCGGGGCGTCTCCGAAATCGTGGAGGCGTGGCACTCCTTGAAGGGGGCCGTCTCGAACAGGAACTCCTCGGCGATCAGCCCCGGGAAGCGGGGCGGCTGCTTCTCGCGCGAGGCGCGGGCCTGCAGCGTCTCGGCGGGGTAGCTCACGCAGTCCTTATGATTGATGAAGTAGAGGCGGCCGTTCTCAGCCCCCACGACCAGGTCCGGCAGGCCGTCCCGGTCGAAGTCGCAGGCCGTCGGGCTGGAGGTGTGCCCGGCGACGTTCCGGTCGGCGAGGTTGCCGATCTTCTTGAGCACGACCTTCCCGCCGCGGTCCTCGCAGTTGCGGTACCAGGTGGCGTTCTCCGAGTTAACCAGCAGGTCGAGCCGGCCGTCGCCGTCCCAGTCGACCACGTCCAGCTTGACCCGCCCGCTGCGGCCGGAGGTCTGGGCGTTCAGGCGGAGCGGCTGATTGTCCTCGTCGACGAAGATCCGCGTCTCCTCCACGCCGCGGCGATGGCAGGTGAGGTAGCCCTCCTGATCGAGCAGCACCAGGTCGAGCCCGCCGTCCCCGTCCCAGTCGACGGCCACCGGGGTCGTCCGCCACTGGGTTTGCAGGTTCGCGGCCTTCCTTTTCCACCAGTAGAACTCCGGCGGCGCCTCCTTCGTCCAGAGGTTCAGCGGCCCCGCTTCAAAGCCGTCGTCGGTCCGCCGCAGCAGGGTGAGCTTCGGCCAGATGGAGTTGACGATCAGGTCGTCGCCGCCGTCGCCGTCCCAGTCGGCGACGGAGAGCGTGGTGTAGCCCCACTTCGCCTCCGCCGGCCCCTGAATGGAGCCGTTCGGCCCGGCTATCACGCGGAACGGCTCGCCGTCGACCTCGACCAGTTCCGGCCCGCTCCACTTCGTACCGGCCCCGTCCAGGTTCGTGAAGACGCCGATGTTGCCGGCGGTGTTGCCGCAGACGAGGTCCTCGTCGCCGTCGCCGTCCCAGTCGTGGGCGTAGGGAGTGACGAGGGCCCCGAACTTGAGCGTGTCGGCCTGCTGCTGGAAGTAGACGGGCTGGTCGAAGACGGGCGTCGCGGCGCCGTCGGGGGTGACGTTTTCGACCAGAGCCACGCGGCCGTCTTCGTCGCCGACGATCAGGTCGAGGTCGCCGTCGCCGTCCCAGTCGCAGGCGGTCGGCGTGATCATTTGCAGATGCATGACCAGCGGCCGGCCGTCCGCCCCCTCCAGCTTGAAGCCGGTGGCGTATCCCGGCTCCGCCCGGGTGCCGACGTTCTCGAACCAGGTGAAGCCGTCGAGGAACTCGCCGCAGATCAGGTCGAGATCGCCGTCGCCGTCGAAGTCGCCGAAGTTCGGGCTGGGCCAGCCGTAGACGTCGATCGGAGAGCCGGCCGCCTCGATCTTCCGCGGCGTGTCCGAATAGGTTCCGTCCACGTTTTCGATCAGGTAGACCCACCCGTGCAGCGGGCCGTTCCGCCAGCGGCCCTGGGCGTCGTAGGCCTGATCCCAGACGTAGTCGTCCCAGTCGCCGACGCCGACGACGAGATCCTGATCGCCGTCGCCCTCCCAGTCCACGTACCGCCACATGCGGGCGCGGGTGTTGCCGGGATGAAAGCGGGCGCGGTCGTAGATCCTGCGGCCGCCGTCCGCGACGCCCTTCGTCTTGAAGTCCGGGTATTCGAAGTTCTCCCGGAGCACCCGCGGCTCCCCGTCGACGTAACTCACCTGCACGTTGTGCCCGGTTCCTCCCAACCGGACGGCCGGCTTGAAGACGGGCAATTTAACGGAGGGGTCCTGCGTCGGATTCTCGAAGTAGTAGAGTCCGTTGGTCGGCTTGTCGGGGCCGGAGACGACGAGGTCCATATCCCCGTCGCCGTCGAAATCCATCGGCAGCGGCCAGGCCCACAGCCCGACGCCGAGGTCCACCTCCAGCCCGGGGTTGTTGTACTCCAGCGCCCGCAGCTTCCACGGCGGGTCGTCGGCCCGGCCGGACGTCGCGCAGCAGCCGGCGAGCAGGAGGAGGACGGCCGTTCTGGTCATGCAGGTCTATGGAGCTTGGCGTGAAGGCGGGGCGGCGGTTATTCGGCCGGTGGGGGCGGGGCGGAGTCCCGCAGCGGGTCGTCGATCGCCTCCAATGAGGCGAACAGTTTGCGGTGCAGCCGGGCGATCGCCTCACAGACCGCCGGGTGCGGGGAGTCGATCAGGTTCCGGGTCTCGCCGGGGTCGCGTTTCAGGTCGTAGAACTCGTCGCGGCCGGCGTTGTGAAAGTCCCGGATCAATTTGTACCGGGGCGTGCGGTAGCACCGCATCGTCGCCACGGCGTAATGCCGCATGCTGTACTCGCCGAAGAAGTCGTCGTCCCAGTCCTCCGGCGCTTCCCCCCGGAGCAGCGGCCCAAGGTCGCGGCCCCGCAGCGGCAGGTCCGCCGGCGGTTCGATCCCGGCGATCGCCAGCAGGGTGGGGAACAGGTCGAGGCCGCTGGCGGTCCGCTCGATCACCGTGCCCGGTTCGACCCGGCCCGGCCAGCGGACGATCGCCGGGACCTTGAGCGACAGGTCGTAGAGGTTCGGCCGGTACTTGTCGGAGATCACCCGCGTCCCCCGGTGCGTCGGCCCCGGCGGCTGGGTGCGGGTCGCCCAGAGGCCGTTTCCCTTATGCCAGATGCCGTTGTGGCCCATGTTGTAGCCGTGGTCCGAGGTGGAGATCACGACCGTGTCGTCGCTGAGGGCGAGTTCGTCGAGGGCGTCCAGCAGCCGCCCGAGGTTGCGGTCGACGCCGCTGACGCTCGCCAGATACTCTCGCAGGAAGCGGTCCATCTTCGCCTCGTCCAGATCCGCGAATTGCGGCAGCGGGATCGACGCGTCGGCGTAGGGCGCCCAGTCCTCCGGCGCCACCGGCAGCCAACGGGCGTGCGGAGCCCGCGTGTGCAGGCAGAGCAGGAACGGCGCCTCCTTGGTCGACGCCCGCTCTAGAAAGTCGATCGCTTCGTCGGTCAGGAGGTCCGCGGTCAGCCCCTCGAACCGGCGAACCTGCCCGTCCTTCTCCAGCCGCGGATCCACGGGCGATTCGCCGCCGCCGGTCAGCCCCGTAAATTCGTCGAATCCGTGCCGCGTCGGGTGGCGGCCCTCCTTGCCGGGCCGCGTCCAGTCGCCGAGGTGCCACTTGCCGACCAGCGCCGTCCGGTAGCCGTGCGCCTGAAACAGCTCCGCGAAGGTCGTGCTGGCGTCCGGGGGCAGAGCGGCCTCCTCGTCCGGGTCGAACAGTTTGTGGTCCGGGGCCGGGATGAAGTCGTGGATCCCGAACTCCGAGGCGTACCGCCAGGTCATCAGCGAGGCCCGAGCCGGGCTGCACACGGGGGTCTTGCAGAAAAAGTTGCGGAAGACGGCGCCTTCCCGGGCCAGGCGATCCATATGCGGCGTGCGGGCCGCGGGCACGTCGCGGTACTGGCCGTTCGTCACCGCGTGGCCGACCGCCCAAGGGGCCTGATCGTCGGTCACGATCAGCAGGACGTTCGGCCGCTCCGCCGCGGCCGGCGGACCCGCCGCGGCGAAAGCGACGGCCGTCAGGATGGCGAGGCGAAGCACGGGGGAGCGACTCTTCAAAGAACCGGTGAGCGAGCAGCGACGTTCAGTCCGCGGTGGAGTAGGCCGTCCGGTGAGGCTCCAGGTCCGCAAATTCCCCCAGCCGGCCGCGGAGACGGGCGACGGTCGCCGCCAGCGCCGGGTCGTCGACGCGGTTGGTCGTCTCGAGCGGGTCGCGGCGGTGGTCGTACAACTCCGCCGCGAGGGTTTCGCCGGAGTCGAAGTCCCGCCACTCCGTGTAGCGGAAGTCCTCGCTGCGGACCGAGTACCCCATCGCCTCCGGCGGCGTGGTCCCGGAGCGGTAGGTTGGCCGCGGGTTCTGCGTGAACGCGACGTCGTGCACCGTCGCCCCGGGATCTCCGAGCAACGGCCGCAGGCTGACGCCCTCAACGGTCGACGGCGGCTCCAGACCGGCCAGGTCGGCGAGCGTCGGGTAGAGGTCGAGCAGTTCGACCAACGCCCCGGTCCGCTGCCCGGCGGACTCGGACCCCGGCACGGAGATCATCAACGGCACACGGGCGTCCAGCTCGAAGTTCGAGGTCTTGCACCAGAGCGCGTGCTCGCCGGTGTGGAAGCCGTGGTCCGACCAGAACACGACGATCGTCTCCTCCCGCAGCCCGAGCCGGTCCAGTTCGTCCAGCACCTTGCCGATCTGGGCGTCCACGTACGAGATCGCCGCGTAATAGCCGTGGCGGAGCGTCCGCACCTCGTCGTCGGTGAGGCCGTCCGGGAAGTCCCGCAGCAGTTCGCGGCTGTCGTGCAGGGCGAGCGGCGGGACGCCCGCGGGCGGCGCCGGGTTCGCCGGCAGGTCGATCGCCGCGGGGTCGTACCGGTCCCAGTACTTCGCCGGGGCGTTGAAGGGCAGGTGCGGCTTCCAGAAGCCGACCGCCAGGAAGAAGGGCTCGTCCTTCAGCTCGTTCAGGCGTTCGACGGCCAGGTCGGCGATCTGCCCGTCCCAGTAGGCGTCGTCCGGGACCTCCCGCCGCTCGGCCCGCGGGATCGCGAGACTGTCGGCGGGGACCGGACCGTCCACCTGAGCCCGGTCGTTCCCGTGGCTGCCGTAGTGCAGGACCTGCGGCCGACTCCAGGAGACCGCGTCCCCCTCCCAATCGTCCTGCCGGAAGTTATGAAAGATCTTGCCGATCCCGTGAGCCGCGTACCCGTGGTGCTTGAACAACTGGGGCAGCGTGACGACGTCCGGGCGCCGCTGGCGGAAGTGCGTCGGCAGGTCGGTGAAGCCCAGCGAGTCGATCCGCATCCCCGTCAGCAGCGAAGCCCGCGACGGGTTGCAGAGGGCCTGCTGACAGTAGGCCCGCTCGAACAGCAGGCTGCGTTCGGCCAACGCGTCCAAGTTCGGTGACTGCACGACCGGCGAGCCGTAGCAGCCGAGTTCGACCCGCATGTCGTCCACGGCGATGAACAGCACGTTCGGCCGGTCCGCGGCCGCGCCGTCCGCCGCCGCCCCCGCCAGCAACGCCGCAACGAGCGCTCCGACGGCTCCGAGATCCCGCGTCTGCCCCGCCGGTCCGTCCCGGTCGCCGTTCGCCACGCTCACCGAGTTCGCCCTCAATCAACTTTGATGGATGTCCGGCGAGCCTAGCCGTCGTCCCTCGACCGCACAAACGCCGCCGTCGCCCCCTCGCAAGCGAGGGCGCCGACCGGAACGCTTGTGGCTCTGCTGATCCGACGACGACACGAAAAAACCCGCCCCGGCGGACCGGGGCGGGTCAGTGGAGGCGGGGGGAATCCGAGAGAATAGCCCCAAGTGCTGCAAATAAAGGATATTCCTCAGGTCGGACAAACTTGTGCCACCCGCTGTACCACCCACGGCGGGGGCCGCTCGTCCGGGTGGGTCTCCCGCCGGCAGTACTGAACGCCGCGGCGCATCCGGGAGGGCCACCAACGGCGTCGTCCCACTGCGGCACGACGGCGTGCAGGAGCCCAAACCGGTCGAAGCCCGAGGAGGCGATCGCGGTCGGTGCGGACGGCTTCGAAGGCCGGACGGGGCCGGAGCTCGACGAACCAGTGGACCCTTGGCGTCACCCCGCTCGACTGGGTACTCGCTCGACCCGGTGCCGAATCCGGTCGGCCATATGTCGTCGCCAGGCCGCAGCGACGGTCCTCGGGAGTGGTCGCTCGTCTGCGGATTGGTGATTGGATCGTGACGAGGACCTGGGACGGCGGGGCGAGGTTTCGCCTGATGTCAACGTCTGCGATCGTGCCTGCCGAAACGCCATGAACCAAGTCGCCCCAGAACAGCCAGTCGCCGAGAGAATGCAGAACGGCGACCAAATCTAGAGCAAATGGTCCCCCGGGCGGGTACAGAATCGCGACGCGGGGGGCGGGCCGGCGAACCCTGCGTCCGGGGGGCGGGCGGGGCGGATCCCCCGCCGACGGATCAACGGCGGTTGTCGCGTGTCCCCGGCGGCTTATCTTAGCCGCATGACGAACCCGCGGCCGACCCGACCCCCGGCGCCCGCCCTCGCCGCGGCGGCTTGCGGGCTGTGGGCGGCGTTGGCCGCCGCCGGGCCGGCCGACGGGGCGGCGCCGGCCGGCGGTCCGGCGGACGGCCGGGTGTCCTTCAACCGGGACGTCCGGCCGATCCTTTCGGACCGGTGCTTTTACTGCCATGGGTTCGACCCGGACCACCGCGAGGCCGACCTGCGGCTGGACCTGTTCGAGGAGGCGGAGTACGCCCTCTCCCCGGGGGCCCCGGAGTTCTCGGAGGTGCTGCGGCGGGTCGTCAGCGACGACGAGCGGGAAGTCATGCCCCCGCCGGACGCCCACAAGCCGCCGGTCACCGCCGAGGAGGCCGCACTGCTGCGGCGGTGGATCGAACAGGGGGCGGAGTACGAACCGCACTGGGCGTTCGTCGCCCCGCAGCGGCCGAGCGTCCCGGCGGGCTACGGCGGCAACGCGGTGGACGGGTTCGTCGGCCGCCGGTTGGACGAACGCGGGTTGACGTTCGCCCCGGAGGCCCCGCCGGCCCAACTGCTCCGCCGGGTCTCGCTCGACCTGACCGGCCTGCCGCCGACCGCCGACGAGATGCGGGCCTTCGAGCGGGACTACGCGGAACGCGGCGAGGCCGCCTACGTCGAGGCGGTGGACCGCCTGCTGGCCTCCCCGCATTACGGGGAGCGGATGGCGCTGGAGTGGCTGGACGTCGCCCGCTACGCCGATACGAACGGCTACCAGCAAGACCTTGTCCGCACCAATTGGCCGTGGCGGGACTGGGTCGTCGACGCGTTCAACGCGAACAAGCCGTTCGACGAATTCACGTCGAACAGCTGGCCGGCGACCTGCTGCCCGGCCCGGACGGGGCCGGCCCGACGACCGACCGGCTGGTGGCGACGGCCTTCAACCGGAACCACATGATCAACGGCGAGGGCGGGGCGATCCCCGAGGAGAACCTCGCCAAGTACGCGTTCGACCGGGTGGAGACGACCGGCACGGCGTTCCTCGGGCTCACCGTGGGGTGCGCCCAGTGTCACGATCACAAGTTCGATCCGGTCCGGCAGGCGGACTACTACGCCCTGATCGCCCTGTTCAACCAGGTCGGCGAGCCGGGCGGGGTGAACAAGCGCTGGCAGGGCCGCCCGTCCGACGGCGCCCGGCCCGAAAAGTACGGCATCGCGGGCCCGTACATCTCCCTCGCGACGGACGAGCAGGCCGCCGAGCTGAAACGGCTGCACGCCCGCGTGACCGCCGCGAGGCAGGCGTTGAACGCCGACAAGGACGGCCCCGACGGCTGGCACGCCGCGTTCAAGGCGTGGGTGACGGAGATGCGGGAGGACCAGGCCCTCGCCGAGGAGCGGCTGCCGAACGGGCAGGTCCGCCGGTACGTCGGGACCGCCCCGCTGGAGAACGTGAACAACTACACGACCGGCATCCTGCTCCGGGCGTACTTCAAGACCCGGCCGGAACTGCACGACCGGCGGCGGGCGATCGACGCCGCCGAAGCCGACGAGTCCGCCTACCAAGCGAACGTCCCGCTGGTCATGGTGATGCGGGACGATCGCCCGAAGGACACCTTCATCCTCGAGCGGGGCAACTACCAGACCCCCGGCGAGAAGGTCGAGCCGGGCGTCCCCGGGTTCCTCCCGCCGCTGCCCGACGGCGTGAAGGCGGACCGGCTGGCGTTCGCCCGCTGGCTGGTGGGCGGGGAGAACCCGCTGACCGCCCGGGTGACGGTCAACCGGTACTGGCAGACGCTGTTCGGCGTCGGACTGGTCAAGACCCCGGACGACTTCGGCCTGCAGGGGGCCTGGCCGACCCACCCGGACCTGCTCGACTGGTTGGCCGTCGAGTTCGTCGAGAGCGGGTGGGACGTGAAGGCGCTGCTGAGGTCGATCGTGCTCAGCCGCACCTACCGACAGACGTCCGAGGTCGCCGCCGCCCGCGTCGCCGCCGACCCGTCCGGGGAGCTGTACTCGCGGGGCCCGCGGGGCCGGCTGGACTCGCGGCTGATCCGCGACCAGGCGCTGGCGCTGTCCGGGCTGCTGGTCCCCGCGGTCGGCGGGCCGCCGGTCAAGCCGTACCAGCCGCCGGGGGTGTGGTCGGAGATGAGCCTCGGGAAGAACGTCTACGAGGTCGGCCGCGGGGACGACCTGTACCGCCGGAGCCTGTACACGTTCTGGCGGCGGGTGGCGGGGCCCACGAGCTTCTTCGACGTGCCGGCCCGGCAGGTGTGTGCGGTCGCCCCGCAGCGGACGAACACGCCCCTGCACGCCCTCACGCTGCTGAACGACCCGACCTACGTGGAGGCCGCCCGCCGGTGGGCCGGCCGGCTGCTCGCCGGTCTCGACGCGGGGACCTACGGGGACGACCGGGCCGCCCTCGGCGAAGCCTTCTTCGCCGCCACCGGCCGCCGGGCCGGGGGCCGCGATTCGGACGTGCTGGCCGGCGCCCTGGCGGAGGCGAAGGCCCGCTACGCCGCCGACCCCGAGGCCGCGGCGGACCTGCTGGCCGTGGGCGAGTCGTCCGCCGCCGGGGGGGACGCGGCGACGGAGGCGGCGTGGGCGCGGGTGTGCCTAATGATCCTGAACCTCGACGAGGCGATCTCGAAGCCGTGACGCTCCCGCCCCTCACCGAAGACGCCGCGTTCGCCCTGAACCGCCGCCGCTTCCTCGGCTCCTCCGCCGGGCTGTCGCTGGGGCTGCCGGCGGTCGCGTCGCTGCTGGGCGCGGGGACCGCCGGGGCCGCCGAGACCGGGGCCGGGTCGCTTCCGCACTTCGCCCCGTCGGCGAAGCGGGTGATCTACCTGCTCCAATCCGGCGGGCCGAGCCACGTCGACCTGTTCGACGACAAGCCGACGCTCCGCAAGAGGCGGGGCGAGGAGATGCCCGAGAGCGTGCTCGGCGGCCTCCGCCAGACGACGATGACGGCCGGCCAAAAGAGCAAGCCGTGCCTGCCGGCCGCCTGGGGCGGGAGCCGCCGGGGCGAGAGCGGGATGTGGGTGTCGGACCTGTTGCCGCACACCGCGGCGATCGCCGACGACCTGTGCTTCGTCCGCAGTCTGCACGGGGAGCAGATCAACCACGCGCCGGCGGTAGCGCACGTGCTGACCGGCCACAACCTGCCGGGCCGCCCGAGCATCGGGGCCTGGCTGACCTACGGCCTCGGGAGCGCCGCCGAGGACCTGCCGGCGTTCGTCGTGATGACGTCCAAGGACCGCGAGAACACCTGCGGCCAGCTGTTCTACGACTACTACTGGGGCTCGGGGTTCCTGCCGGGCAAGTATCAGGGCGTCCCGTTCCGCGGGGCCGGGGACCCGGTCCTGTATCTCTCCAACCCGGCCGGCGTGACGCGGTCGGACCGGCGGGCGATGCTGGACCGGCTGGGCGAATTGAACGCCCTCGCCCACGACCGCTATCACGATCCGGAGACGCTCACCCGCGTCTCTCAGTACGAGATGGCCTTCAAGATGCAGGCCAGCGTCCCGGACCTGGTGGACTTTTCCGACGAGCCGCAGCACGTGCTCGACCTGTACGGTCCGGACGTCTCCCGAAAGGGCAGCTACGCCTACAACTGCCTGATGGCCCGCCGGTTGGCGGAGCGGGGCACGCGCTATATTCAGCTCATGCACGCCGGCTGGGACCAGCACGGCAACCTGCCGACGCAGCTCCCCATCCAGTGCCGGGACACCGACCGGCCCTCCGCCGGCCTCGTGACGGACCTGAAGAACCGGGGGCTGTTGGAGGACACGCTGGTCATCTGGGGCGGGGAGTTCGGGCGGACCCCGTTCGTCCAAGGAGACATCGCCAACAAGACCGCCCACGGCCGGGACCACCACCCGCGGGCGTTCACGATGTGGCTGGCCGGGGGGGGCGTGAAGCCGGGGTGCGTGTACGGCCGCAGCGACGAGTTCGCGTTCCACGTCGCGGAGGACCCGGTCCACGTCCGCGACCTGCAGGCGACGCTGCTGCACCTGTGCGGCATCGACCACGCGCGGTTCACCTACCGGCATCAGGGCCTGGACTTCAAGCTGACCGGCGTGGAGGAGGCGCGGGTGGTCGACGGCATCCTCGCCTGACCGGCCGGGACGACCGACCCGTCCTCGCCGGGCGGCGACCGGAGACGCCGGGCGCTGGCGGACCGGCTCGCCGACGGCCATCACCCGCTGACCGCCCGGGTCGCGACGAACCACCTTTGGCAGACATCCTGGGGCCGCGGGTTAGTCGATGCGCCCGGAAACTTCGGCGTGCAGCGCCCCGAACCCCGGCACGCCGCCCTGCTGGACTGGCGGCCGACTACGTCCGCGGCGGGTGGGCTATGGAGGCCCCGGTCCGCCTGATCGTGACGAACCGGGCCGACCGGCAGTCGTCGGACGCCCCGCAGGCGAAGCGGGTGAGCTCCCTCTTCCAGACCGGCGCCCGTCGCAGGTCGACCTGCTCGATGACGGACCGGAGCTGAGGGAATTGGACGACCGCGACCCGCCGGCGTCTTCCGGCGACCGGCCCCCATTTTCATATTCTGCGATTCTGATGGGTAACCTCGGCCGCGACCCCGCTATCCCCTCACGCCCGATCCCGCCCAGAACCGCGGCCCCGGGGCGGTCCGCCGCCCGCTTTCCTCGAAATAGACTCGGCATGCCCCGCAGGTTTCTCCCCATCGTGACCGCGGCGCTCTTCGCCGCACTGTCGGTCGCGCCCGGCGTGCGGGTTCGCGCGGCGGGGGGGGCGGCGGATCGGCCGGGCGGGGCCACCTTCGAGGCGTTCGCGGAAACCCACTGCGCGGACTGCCACAGCGGGGCGTTCGCGGAGGCGGACTTCCGGCTGGACGACCTCTCCGGCGACCTCCACGACCCCGCCGCCGCGGCGGCTTGGGCGAAGGCGCTGGGGCGGGTCGAGCGGGGCGAGATGCCGCCGGCCGACTACGGGGCGCCGCCCGAGGACGAGACGGCCGCCGCCGTCGCCTCGCTGCGGGCCGGGCTGACCGCCGCCGACGGCCGCCGGCGAGACCTGTACGGTCGGGCCGGCCTGCGGCGGCTCAGCCGGGCGGAGTTCGCCAACAGCCTCAAGGACCTGCTCCACCAGCCGGAGCTGGACTTGGCGGGGATGCTCCCCCCGGACGGGCGGGAGGCCGGGTTCGCCAAGAGCGCCGCGGCGCTGGACTTCTCTCACGTCACCGTCAGCCAGTACCTGGACGTGGCCGACTTCGCCCTGCGGGAGGCGCTGGCGGACTCCGCCGAGCCGGCCCCGCGGCGGGCCGTCCGGGCGGAGCTGAAAAGCGTGAAGGGCCTGGACGCGGTCCCGACGTTCAGGATCCAGATGAAACACACCTCCGCGATCCCGCTGGTGGGCACGGAGATCGACCCCACGCTGGAGACCTACCGCGGCGACTTCAAGACCCGCACCCCCGGCTACATTAAAGACCCGGCCCCGCATTTCGACGGGCTGGTCACGTTCATGAACCACCGGCACAACCACGGGGTCGCGTTCAAGCCGTTCAAGGTCCCGCAGGACGGGGAGTACGTGCTTCGGGTTCACGGGTGGGGCGTGTACAACGATTACGGCGTGCTGAAGCCGGGCGAACGGACCGAGACGGTCGCGTTCTACGAGCCGACCGGCCGGCTGCTGGGCCGCTGCGACCTGCCGCCCGACGTCCCCACCACCGCCGAGTGCCGCGTCCGCCTGCGGGCCGGGGTGCCGATCGAGTTCCTGGCGGTGTCGATCCCCAACGGCGACGGGCGGCAGTTCGACAAGAAGGACGACCCGGTCTGGCAAAAGTTCGCCCGGCACGGGCTGGCGTTGCAGTGGTTCGAGTTGGAGGGCCCGCTCCCGCCGGAGGGAAGCGGCCTGAGCGAAGCCCCCTGGCCGCCGGCGGGTCACCGGGCGCTGTTGGGGGATCTGCCGCTCGAACCGGTCGCCGCGGACGCCGGCGGCAACGGCGGTCGGAAGAAGAACGAGCCGGCGGTCGACCCGGTCAGCGGGCTGCCGTACCGTGTCGCGACCGACGACCCGGAGGCGGACGCGGACCGGCTGCTGACGGCTTTCGCCGACCGCGCCCTCCGCCGCCCGCCGACCGCCGAAGACCTCGCCGTCCCCCGCGCCCAGATTGCCGCCGCGTTGGCGGACGGTCAGCCGTTCGTGGAGGCGATGCTCGCCGGGTACCGGGCGTTGCTGACGAGCCCGGCGTTCCTGCTGCGGTCCGAGGAGCCGGGGCCGCTGGACGGCCACGCGGTGGCGTCGCGGTTGTCCTTCTTCCTCTGGGACGGCCCGCCGGACGCGGAACTGAAGGCCGCGGCCGAGAGCGGGGACCTGCTGACCGACGCCGGCCTCCGCCGCCAGACCGACCGGCTGCTGAACGACCCGCGGGCGGAGCGGTTCGTGACCCACTTTCTGGACGACTGGCTGGCCCTGTCGGACATCCGCCTGACGGAGCCGGACGAGAACCTCTACCCGGAGCACACCGCGTTGCTGACCGAGTCGATGGTCGAGGAGACCCGGGCCTTCTTCGCCGCCATGATCGCGGACGACCTGGGGGTGAGCCACGTGTACGACTCGGACTTCCTCACGATCAATCAACGGTTGGCGGAGGCCTACGGGATCGGCGGGGTGCGGGGCTCGCAGATCCGCCGCGTGCCGATCCCGTCGGACCACGTGCGGGGCGGGCTGCTGACCCAGGGGAGCCTGTTGAAGGTGACGGCGAACGGCACGACCACCTCCCCGGTGGTGCGGGGGGTGTTCGTGATGGACCGGCTGCTGGGCGACCCGCCGCCCCCGCCCCCGCCGAACGTGCCGGCGATTGAGCCGGACCTGTCCGGGGCGACGACCGTGCGGGAACTGCTCGACGCCCACCGGGCGGACCCGGCCTGCGCGGGCTGCCACCGGAAGATCGACCCGCCGGGCTTCGCGCTGGAGAGCTTCGACGTGACGGGCGGCTACCGCGACCGCTACCGCGTTCTGCGGGAGGACGCCGACCGCCTGCGGAAGCGGGGCAAACTGCCGTACGCCGAAGGGCCGGCGGTGGAGAGCTTCGGCGACCTGCCCGGGGCCGGGCCGTTTGAGGACGTCAACGGGTTCCGCGACCGGCTGCGGGGGATGGACCGGCAGATCGCCGCCAACCTGCTGCGGCGGCTCGTGCTGTACGCCACCGGCGGGCCGGTCTCCTTCGCCGACGAGGCGGAGTTCGCGGCGCTCCTCGACGAACTGGAACCGGGCGGGTTCGGGACCCGCTCCATGATTCACGCCGTGGTGCGGAGCGAGATGTTCCGCCGCAAGTAGATCCCCGGTCCGCCCGACCCCGCCGCAGTTCGCTCAGGGGGCTGACGCCCCCCCTCGCCTTCGCCCCCCGCTCGCCCCCTCAAAGAAACACCGATGCCCAAAGCGCTGCCCCGCCGCACCGTGCTCCGCGCCGCGGGGGCCAGTTTGGCCCTGCCGCTGCTGGACGCGATGACCCCCGCGTTCGCCCGCCCGGCCCCCGGGTCCGCCGGGGATCCCGCCGCCGTGCCGCGGCGGATGGTGGCGATCAACGTGGACCTCGGCTTTCTGCCGGACGCCTTCTTCCCGACGGGGACTGGCCGCGGGTACGCCCCTTCGCCGTACCTGAAACTGCTGGCGTCGCGGCGGGAGGACTTCACGGTGTTCAGCGGACTAAGTCACCCGGAGGTGGACGGCGGGCACAGCGCGGACGTGTCGTTCCTGACCGGCGCCCCGCACCCGATCAGCGCGGGGTTTCGGAACACGATCTCGCTGGACCAGTACGCCGCCCGTCAGATCGGCCACCGCACCCGGTTCCCCACGCTGGCGCTGCGGGTGGGCCCGGGGAACGGGTCGCTCTCCTACACGGCCGACGGCGTCCGCATCCCGGCGGAGATGGTCCCCTCGCGGGTCTACCGGCAGCTGTTCGTGGACGGCTCCGCCGCCGAGCAGGCCGCCCAGATCCGCCGGCTGCGGGAGGGCCGCAGCCTGATGGACGCCTTCGACGGGCAGATCGATTCCCTGCGGCGGAAGGTCGGCGGGCCGGACCGGGACCGCTTGGACCAGTACCTGACCGCCGTCCGCGACGTGGAGAAGCGGCTGGAGGCGAACCAGGCCTGGCAGGCCCGCCCGAAGCCGGAGGTCGACGCCCCGGAGCCGAAAGACGTGCTCGACGCCGGCGCCCTCGTCACCCGCACCCGCACGATGTACGACCTCGCCCGGCTGGCCTTGGAGACGGACTCCACCCGGCTGATCAGCGTGCTCGTCACCCAGGCGTTCAACCCGAAGGTGGACCTGCCCGGCGTGGAGATGCCCCACCACGCCCTCACCCACCAGGCCAGCCGCGACGACGCGCGGGGCCAGTTGGAGACCGTCGAACGGGCCCAGATGACCGAACTGGCCCGGCTGCTCGACGGCCTAGCGGAGGTGAAGGAGGACGGCGAACGCCTGCTGGACCGCACGATGGTCATGCAGGGCAGCAACTTGGGGAACGCCGGCCGGCACGACAACTCCAACCTGCCGATCCTGCTGGCCGGCGGCGGGTTCCGGCACGGGCAGCACCTCGCCTTCGACCGCGACCGCAACCGCCCGCTGGGCGACCTGTACGTCTCCATGCTCCAGCGGCTGGGCCTGGAGACGGACCGGTTCGCCACCGGCACGACCACGCTGCCCGGTCTGGAGGCGGTCTGATGAAGTGCGTGACGAAGCTGCTCCGCGGCCCCCTCGCCCTGATCGCGGCGGCGCTGTGGGCCGTTCCGGGCTCGCCCGCCGCGGCCGGCCCGCCGGCCGACGGGTCTCCCGGCCGGCCGAACCTGCTGGTGATCGTGGCGGACGACCTGGGGTACTCCGACCTGGGCTGCTACGGCGGGGAGATCGCCACGCCGCACCTGGACCGGTTGGCGGCCGGGGGCGTGCGGTTCTCGCAGTTCTACGCCACCCCACGGTGCTGCCCGTCGCGGGCCTGCCTGCTGACCGGGCGGGAGCCGCACGCCGTCGGGCTGGGCCACATGACCCGCGACGCCGGCGCCCCCGGCTACCGCGGGCGGTTGGCTCCGGGTGCCCTCACGGCCGGCGACCGCCTCGCCGCGGCCGGCTACCGCACCTTTCTGGCGGGGAAGTGGCACCTCGGCACGCCGGACCCCACCCGCCACGGGTTCGAGGAGTTCTACGGCACCCTCGCCAGCGCCAAGACCTTCTGGGATCCCGATCACTTCCGCCGTCTGCCCGCCGGCCGCACGCCGCTGCGGTACGAACCGGGAGATTTCTACGCGACCGACGCGGTCGTCGACCACGCCGTCGAGTTCCTCTCCCGGGCGGACGACACGCCGGGCCGGCCGTGGTTCCTGTACCTCGCCCTCAACGCCCCGCACTTCCCGTTGCAGGCGCCGGAGGAGGCGATCGCCGAGTACGCCGACCGCTACGCCGCCGGCTGGGACCGCCTGCGGGCGGAGCGGCTGGGCCGGATGAAGGCCCTCGGCGTCCTCCCGGCGGACGCGGGCCTCTCCCCCCGCGGCGAATACCTCGACTGGGCCGCGGACGAACTGCGGCCGATCCCCGCCTGGGACGACCTGCCCGCCGACCGCCGGGCGGACCTCGCCCGACGGATGGCGATCTACGCGGCGATGGTGACGCGGCTGGACGCCGCCGTCGGGCGGGTGCTGGGGCAGCTCGAAGCCCGGGGGGAGCTGAACGACACGCTGGTCCTGTTCACCAGCGACAACGGCGCCTGTGCGGAGTGGGACCCGTTCGGGTTCGACGGCGAATCCGGCCCGGACAACAACGTGCTGCACACCGGCGACGAGTTGGCCGCGATGGGCTCCCCCGGCACGTTTCACAGCGTGGGCGCCGGGTGGGCGAACGCCTCGAACACGCCGTGGCGGCTGGCCAAGCACTTCGCCCACGAGGGCGGGATCTCCGTCCCGCTGATCCTCGCCGGCCCGGGCGTGCCGGACGCGGGGACGGTGGAAACGGCGCCGGCCCACCTGCTCGACGTGCTCCCGACGCTGCTGGACGCCGCGGACGCCCCGGCGGACGGCCTCGCCGGCGTCTCCGTGCGGTCGCTGGCGGCGGGCGGGTCCGCGGGCGAGGCCGCCGCGGAGCGGGCGCTGTTTTGGGAGCACGAGGGGAACCGGGCGGCCCGGCGGGGGCGGTGGAAGCTCACGGCGCTGCGGGGCGAGCCGTGGGCGCTGTTCGATCTGAAAACCGACCGCACCGAAACCCGCGACCTGTCCGCCGCTCACCCCGACCGCGTCGCGGAACTGGCTGCCGCGTGGGATGCCTGGGCCGCGGCGAACGACGTGACGCCGGCGCCGGCCGATTACGGCGTCGCCTACCTCGCCGGCGGCGACCCCGCCGCGGCGCCGGTCGCGGACGTGGAGGCCCCGGCCGACCCGGCCGACGCCGCGGCGGCCGCCGCCCCGCCGCGGGCCGTCGGGCCGGTGCGGAAGCTGGCCGGGGGCTTCCGGTTCACCGAGGGCCCGGCGTGGGACGGGGCGGGGACGCTGTACTTCTCCGACCTGCCGAACCGCACGCTGCACCGCTGGACGGAGGAGGGCGGGGTCGAACTGCTGCGGACCGGGGCGGTGTTCTCCAACGGGATCGACGTGGACCGCAACGGGGCGCTGGCCTTCTGCGAGGCGTCCGGCCGGATCGTCCGCCGGGCCGTCGACGGCTCCGAGGCGACGCTCGCCGACCGCTGCGGCGACCAACCCCTCGGCCTGCCGAACGACCTGTGGATCGGCCCGGACGGCGCCGTGTACTTCACCCTGCCGCGCGACCGCCGCGGCCGGGGCGGGGCGAAGCCGCCGCCGGACGGCAAGCTGTACGCGACCGTCTGCCGGATCGACCCGGCGACCGGGGCGGTGCGGGACCTCGACCCGGACGACGTGCTGGTGAACGGCCCGAACGGGATCGTCGGCAGCGCCGATGGCAAACGGCTGTTCCTCGCCGACCCGCCCGGCCGGGCCTGCTGGGCCTACGATCTCGGGCCGGACGGGGCGCTCTCAAATCGCCGCCGGATCGCCGACCGGGCCTCCGACGGCCTCACGGTGGACGAACGCGGCAACCTGTACGTCACCGGCAAGACGGACGTGCTGGTCTACTCCCCGGCCGGGGAGCGGATCGCCGCGATCCCGTTCCCGGAGCAGCCGGCGAATCTGACTTTCGGCGGCCCCGACGGCCGCACGCTGTTCGTCACCGCCCGCACCGGGCTGTACGCCGTGGACATGAACGTCCGGGGCGACCGCCCGGCCGTCGCCGTCCCCCCCGGCCCGCGGCCGGCCCACCGCCCGGACCCGCCGGGAACCGTCAAGAACGTCCCCCAACGAGACACGCCCGAATGACCGATCCCGCGTCCGCCGACCGCCCCGCCCCCCGCTGGCCGGGGGTGAGTCAGTTCGACCTGTCCGGCCGTACGGCGATCGTGACGGGCGGGTCGAAGGGGCTCGGGGAGACGATCGCCGCCGGGCTGGCCAGCGCCGGGGCGAACGTGCTGCTGACCAGCCGCAACGCCGCCGAGGCCGAGGCCGCCGCCGCCAAGATCGCCGCGGAGTACCCCGTGAAGACCCTCGGCCTGGCCGCCGACGTGACCGACGAGGCCGCCGTCGCCGGGATGATCGCCCGCTGCGTCGAGGAACTCGGGGTGCCGGGGATCCTGGTCAACAACGCCGGCGTGAACGTCCGCGGCCCGATTGCGGAGTTGAGCCTGGAGGAGTTCCGCAGCGTCCAGCGGATCAACGTGGACGGCGTGTGGCTCTGCTGCCGGGAGGCGGTGAAGGCGATGCGCGACGGCGGGACCGCCGGCCACGGGCGGATCATCAACCTCGCCAGCACGCTGGGGCTGGTCGGGCTCGCCGACCGCACCCCCTACGCCTCCAGCAAGGGGGCAGTGGCGAACATGACCCGGGCGTTGGCGCTGGAGCTGGCCGGGGAGGGGATCACCGTGAACGCGATCTGCCCGGGCCCGTTCCTCACCCCGATGAACGAGCCGATCGCCGAGACCGAGCAGGCCAAGAAGTTCATCGTCGGCGCCACCGCGCTGGGCCGCTGGGGCCTGCTGCCGGAGATTCAGGGGGCCGCCATCTTCCTCGCCTCCCCCGCTGCCAGCTACGTGACCGGCAGCATGCTGACGGTCGACGGCGGCTGGACCGCCCAGTGACTTCTTCTTCCCGAGACCGCACGTCCCGAGACCGCATGACGACCGCACCGATCTCCCGCCGCACCGCCCTGGCCGGGGCCGCGCTGGCCGGGGCCGCGCTGCTGGCTGCGCGGGCCTCCGCGGGGGGCGCGCGGCCTAACTGCGACAGCGAACCGGGCGACGGCGAACCGGGGCAGCCGAACCGCGGGCGGCTGGGGCTGACGGTCTGGGCCTGCAAGTGCCTCCGCAAGGTGCGGCGGGCCGCGGGCGGGCCGGACCTGAACGACCCGTTCGTTTTCCTGGAGCACTGCCGGCAACTCGGCGCCGGGGGGATGCAGATCCCGCTGGGCGTCATGGAGCCCGCGGACGCCGAACGTCTGGGCGCCTGGGCCGCCGAGCACGGGATGTACGTCGACGCCGTCGTGCGGCTGCCCGCCGAGCGGGACGCCGAGCAGTTCGCGGCTCAACTGGAGACCGCCGCCCGGGCCGGGGCCGCCGCGGCCCGCACGCACCTGTTCCCGGGGCGGCGGTACGAGGAATTCGACTCCCGCGCCGGCTTCGAAGACGCCCTCGCCGAGGGGAAGCGCCGGCTGGCCCGGGCCGCCCCGCTGGCGGAGGCCGCCGGCGTGCCGCTGGCGATCGAGAACCATAAGGACCAGCGGCTCGGCCCGCGGGTGGACCTGCTGGAGGCCTACGACAGCCCGTTCGTGCGGGCCTGCGTAGACTTCGGCAACAACGTCGCCCTGCTGGACGACCCGTACGAGACCGTCGAGGCGCTGGCCCCCTTCGCCGCCTCGGTGCACGTCAAGGATCAGTCGCTCACGCCCACGCCGGACGGTTTCCTGCTGGGCGACGTGCCGCTGGGCGCCGGCAGCCTGGACCTGCCGCGGATGGTCCGGGCCGTCCGGGCGGCGTGGCCGGCGGCGAACTTCTCGTTGGAACTGATCACCCGCGACCCGCTGAACGTGCCCTGCCTGACGGACGGGTTCTACGCGACCTTCCCCGACCTGCCGGCCCGCGACCTGGCCCGCACGCTGCGGCTGGTCCGCGCGAACCCGACGGCGGGGCAAAAGATTTCCACGCTGTCGCCCGAGGCGGCGGCGGAGCGGGAATCGCGAAACGTCCGCGAGAGCCTCGCCTACGCCCGCCGGGAGCTAAACCTGTGACGCACGCCGTTCCCCGCCCGACCACCCGCCGTCGGTTCCTCGCCGCCGCCGCCGCCTCGGCCGTGGCCGGGCCGGCGTTCGCCCGGTCGACGGATTCGCGGTTGCGGGTCGGGCTGATCGGCTGCGGGGTGCGGGGGCGGTATCTGATCGCGAGCCTGCCGCCGACGGCCCGGATCGCGGCGGTCTGCGACTGCGCGACCTCCCGCATGACCGAGACGCTGCGGCCGACCGGCGAGTGGGCCGACCTGCTGGGCGACTGGGCCGCCGCGGACGGTTCGTCGGTTCACACCTTCCAGGACTACCGCCGCCTGATCGACGCCGGCGGGCTGGACGCCGTGATCGTCGCGACGCCGGACCACCACCACGTCCCCGCCGCCACGCACGCGCTGGAGGCCGGGCTGCACGTCTACCTGGAGAAGCCGGTCTCCGTCTGCGTCGCCGAGGGGCGGGAGTTGGTCGAGGCCGTCCGCCGCAGCGGGCGGGCGTTGCAGGTGGGCAGTCAGCAGCGGTCGATGGCGGTGAACCGCACGGCCTGCGAATTCGTCGCCGGCGGCGGGCTGGGGGCGGTCGAGCGGGTCGAGTTGCCGAACTACCCCGGCCCGCTCCGCGACCCGGTCTGGCCGGCCGAGCCGGTCCCGCCGGGGCTGGACTGGGACCTGTTCCTCGGCGACACCCCCCGCCGGCCGCACAACCGGCATCTGTGGGTGAAGGACCGCTTCGCGGTCGACGGCGTCGCCTGGCGGGGGTGGGACCTCTATCGGACCTACTCCGGCCACCTGACGACCAACTGGGGCGCCCACAGCGTCGACATGGTGCAATTCGCCTTGGCCGCGGACGGGACGGGGCCGGTCTCGATCGAACCCCTGCCGCCCGGAACTGGGGCGGACGCGGCGGCGCTGCAACGCGACTTCGATCGGAAGTGGCACAGGAAGACCCCGCCGCCGGAGGGCGGCTGGGCGGCGGCGAGCCGGTTCCACCCGGTCCGCCTGACCTACGCCGACGGCGTGACGGTCGAGTTCCGGCCGGGCGTGAAGGACGCCACGGTGCACGGGGCCCGCGGCGCCCTGTCGATCCCCCGCAACAACTACCGGGCGACCCCGCCCACCCTGCTGCCCCGCCCCAGCCAGGCGGACCGGGCGGTGTGGGAGGGCCGCGGGTTCGTCGCCCGCCCGCACCTGCAAAACTGGCTCGACGCGATCGCCGGGACGGCGGACCTGACCGCCCCGGCGGAGGTCGGCCACCGGACGGCGACGGTCTGCCACCTCGTCAACCTCGCCCGAGAACTGAGCCGCCCGCTGCGGTGGGACCCGACCGCGGAGCGGTTCAAGAACGACCCCGCCGCGAACGCCCTGCTGTCCCGCGAGCCCGCGGCCCGTGGATAGGACGTGTTCGTCGGCCCCAGCGAGCGGCGGGCTCCGCCGGTCGCTGGCCTGTGAGGGGGGCGGCTCGCCCGGATGCCGGCGGCTGTCGAAAGTGGGCGATGACCCGCACCCTCCGCACCGGCGAGACGTTCGACATGGTCTCCCCGCTGCGAAGGAAGGGCGGCGTCTTCCGGCCGTTCCTCACCCGGATGAACCCGCTGCGGGGCGAGGACGGCGGGGCCGCGAATCGGTCTACGCCTGGGGGAACCGCGGCCACAACACGCTCTCGATCGGCGACGCCTACCACGACCCGGACGGGGCGGGGCGGCTGGTCGGCGACGCCGAAACCTTCCCCGCCGCCCTCGACCTCACCGCCGCCCTGGGCGACGCCGTGACGACCGCCGTGCGGACCTACTCGATCCTCGACGGCGACCGCGGCGTCGAGGTCACGGACGAGTGGACCGCCGCCGGCGAGGCCTTCCCCACGCGGGCCCGCCTGCACACGGAGGCCGCGGTGGAGGTCGACGGCCTCTCCGCCGTGCTGACCCGCGGCGGCCGCCGGCTGCGACTGACGGCCGACGGCCCGGAGGGGACCCGCCTGGCCGCCGGCCCGATGGCCCGGCTCATCTCCGAACTGGACCGCCCGCAGGAGACGGTCACGGTGATCGACGTGCTGGTCCCCACGGCGGCGGGGGAGTCGAAGACCCTCGTCACCCGGCTGGAACTGCTGGACTGAGGCGGGTCTCCGAACCCTCCCGCTTTTCCGGGTAACCCGTCGGAGGCTTCCGCTATCCGTTCTCGGAACGCCGGCGCCGCCCCCCGCCCCGGAGACGTTCCCCCCCGCCCCCGCGATCCGCCCCCCGATGCCGCGACTCCCCGTCGTCGCCGTCGTTCTGACGGCCCTGTCCGCCGCCGCGCCCGCCGGCCGCCTCAGCGCCGGGGAGGGGGCGCCGAACGAACCCTCCGCGGCGGCGCTGGCCTTCGTGGAGAGCCACTGCCTGGACTGCCACAGCGGGGAGTACGCCGAGGCGGGGTTCGACCTGGACGGCCTCGCCTGGGAGTTCGACCGGCCCGAGGACTTCCGCCGCTGGAGCGGGGCGTTCGAGCGGGTCCGCCGCGGGGAGATGCCGCCGGCGGACGCCCTTCAGCCTGACGCCGCCGAGCGGGCCGCGGTCGTGGACGCGCTGGGCGGGGCGTTGATCGAGGCCGACCGCGAGCGCCAGCGGACCGTCGGCCGCAGCGAACTGCGGCGGCTCAACCGGGCGGAGTACGCCAACGCCCTCAAGGACGTGCTGGCCCTGCCGCACCTAGAGGTGGAGGACATGCTGCCGCCGGACGGGTCGGCCCACGGGTACGCGAAGTCCGCGGCGGCGCTGGACGTCTCGCACGTCACTGTCAGCCGCTACCTGGAGGCGGCCGATCACGCCCTGCGGGCCGCGCTGGCCCCGCGGCTGCACCCTGTGCCGCGGAAGGTCGTCCGGGCCGAACTGAAGAGCGTCGAGGGGGTCGAGGACACGCTCCAGACCCTCAAGGTGCAGCTCAAACAGACCATCGCGATGCCGCTGGTCGGCACGGAACTCGACCCGACGCTGGAGGTTCACCGCGGGAACTTCGCCAGGCGGGAGCCCGGGTACGTGAAGGACCCGGAGCCGCACTTCGACGGCGTCGCCACCTTCATGAACAGCCGGTCCAACCACAATGTGGTCGTGAAGCCGTTCAAGGTCCGCCAGAGCGGGACCTACAAGATCCGCGTGCGCGGCTGGGGCGTGCTGAACGACCACGGCACGCTGGTCCCCAGTGACCGCGGCGAGACCGTTGCGTTCTACTCCCCCAGCGGGCGGCTGCTCGGCCGGTGCGACCTCCCGCCGAACGAGCCGACCACCAGCGAAACGACCGTCTGGCTGAACGAGGGCGAGCCGGTTGAGTACCTCGCCGTCTCCACGCCCAACGAGAACGTGCAGCTCCCGGCGAAGCTGGAGCCGAAGTACGAGACGTTCAAGTCGCACGGCATCGCCCTGCAGTGGTTCGAACTGGAGGGCCCGCTGAGCCCCTGGCCGCCGGAGAGCCACCGCCGGCTGCTGGGCGACCTGGAGTTGGAGCCGACGGGACCTCAGCCGAACGGCCTGGAGTACCGGGCCGTCACCGACGACCCGGAGGCCGACGCCGAGCGGCTGCTCCGCCGGTTCGCCGAGCGGGCCTTCCGCCGCCCCGTCGCCGACGACGCCCTGAAGGTCTCGATGGGGCAGGTCCGCGGCCGGCTGGCGAACGGGGACCCGTTCGTCGACGCCCTGCTGGCCGGCTACCGGGCGGTCCTCGCCTCGCCGGAGTTTCTGCTGCTCCGTGAGGAGCCGGGCGAACTGGACGCCTACGCCCTGGCCGACCGGCTGGCCTTCTTCCTGACGAACTCCCCGCCGGACGGGGAACTGCGGGCCGCCGCGGCCGACGGTTCGCTGACCGACGACGCCGAACTCCGCCGCCAAACCGACCGGCTGCTGGACGACCCGCGGGCGGAGCGGTTCGCGGCGCACTTCCTCGACGACTGGCTGGACCTGGGGGCGATCCGCGAGACCCAACCGGACGGCAACCTCTACCCGGAGCACGACGCCCTGCTGACCGAGTCGATGCTGGAGGAGACCCGGGCCTTCTTCGCCGCCCTGCTACGGGAGGACCGGGGGGCGTTCCACGTCGTCGACTCCGACTTCCTGACGATCAACCAGCGGCTGGCCCAGCTGTACAACATCCCCGGCGTGCGGGGGTCGAAGCCGCAGACGGTGCCCGTTCCTGAAGACGGCGTCCGCGGGGGGCTGCTGACCCAGGCGAGCCTGTTGAAGGTGACGGCGAACGGGACGACGACCAGCCCGGTGGTGCGGGGGACGTTCGTGATGGACCGCCTGCTGGGCGACCCGCCGCCCCCGCCGCCGCCCTCGGTGCCGGCGATCGAGCCGGACATCAGCGGGGCGACCACGATCCGGGAGCAGCTCGCGGCCCACCGGGACGTGGAGGGGTGCGCGGTCTGCCACCGGAAGATCGACCCGCCGGGTTTCGCGCTCGAAAGCTTCGACGTAATGGGCGGGTACCGCGACCGCTACCGCGTCTCCGCCGACCGGGGGAAGGGCGTGAACCGCAAGTTCAACGGCCGGCCCGCCGAGTACGGGTACGGCCCGGCGGTGGACCCGTCCGGGGAGCTGTCCGCCGACGAGCCCTTCACGGACGTGAACGGGTTCCGCGAGCGGCTCCGCGGCCGCGAGCGGCAGATCGCCCGCAACCTGCTGGAACAGCTCCTCGTCTACGCCACCGGCGCCCCGGCGGGGTTCGCCGACGAGGCGGCCGTCGAGGCCATGCTCGACCGGCTGGCGCCCGGCGGGTACGGCGTGCGGTCGATGGTCCACGAGATCGTTCAGAGCCCGCTGTTCCGCCGCAAATAGCCGCCCCGCCGCCCCACGCCCCGCCCGCACCCCCCGCCGACCGCTCCCCATGAAGACGCCCGTCCGCCCCGCCGCCCGCCCGGCCCCGTTCATCTCCGCCAAGCGGCTCTCCCGCCGGACCTTCCTGAAGGCCGGCGGGGCCGTGGCGGCCCTGCCGCTGCTGGACGCCATGACCCCCGCCCGGGCCGCCGACGCGGGGCCGGACGTGCCGCGGCGGATGGTGGCGATGAACTTCGACCTCGGCTTCATGCCGGAGGAATTCTTCCCGCAGCAGACCGGCCGCGGCTACGAGCTGTCGCCCTATCTGAAGACGCTGGAGGCGTTCCGCGACGACTTCACCGTCTTCAGCGGGCTGAGCCACCCGGAGGTCGTCGGCGGGCACCAGACGGACCAGTGCTTTCTCACCGGCGCCCCGCACCCGCGGAGCGCGGGGTTCCGCAACACGATCTCGCTGGACCAGTACGCCGCCCAGCACGTCGGGCACCTCACGCGGTTCCCCACGCTGAACCTGCGGGTCGGCCCCGGCGGCGGGTCGCTGGCCTACACCGCCGACGGCGTGCGGATCCCCTCGGAGATGACGCCCTCCCGCGTCTACCGGCAGCTGTTCGTGCAGGGCTCCCCGCGGGAGACCGCCGAGCAGATCCAGAGGCTCCGCGAGGGCCGCAGCCTGATGGACGGGTTCGGCGGGCAACTGAAGGCCCTCGGCCGCGGCGTGAACGCGACCGACCGGGCCCGACTGGACCAGTACTTCACCGCCGTGCGGGATGTCGAACGCCGCCTCGCCGCCGGCGAGGAGTGGGAGCGGAAGCCCAAGCCGGAGGTGGACGCCCCGGCGCCCAAGGACGTGCTCGATCCCGGCGAACTCGTCACCCGCACCCGCACGATGTTCGACCTGACCCGCCTGGCCCTGGAGATGGACTCCACCCGGCTGGTGACGATCTTCATCACCCAGCAGTTCAACCCGAAGGTGAATCTGCCGGGCGTGGAGCTGCCCCACCACGCCCTCACCCACCAGAGCCAGCGGGAGGACTCGCACCAGCAGTTGATGACGATCGAGCAGGCCCAGATGGCCGAACTGGCCCGGCTGCTGGGCGGCCTGCAGGACGTGCGGGAGGGCGGCGAGACGCTGCTGGACCGCACGATGGTGCTCCAGGGCAGCAACCTCGGTCATGCCGGCCGGCACGACACGACGAACCTCCCCGTTCTGCTGGCCGGCGGCGGGTTCCGGCACGGCGGGCACCTCGCCTTCGACCGCGGCCGCAACGCCCCGTTGGCCAAGGTGTTCGTCAGCATGTTGCAGCGGCTGGGCGTGGAGACCGACCGCTTCGCTTCCGGCGAGGGGACCCTCACCGGTCTGGAGCCGGCCTGACGCCCCCGGTTCCCGTCGGCCCGGCGCCGCGCCCGGGGGATCTCCCGCATGAGGACGCATCAGTCCGGTAGAATATGGGCGGCCCGTCGAGCCCGCCGTCCGGTCCGTTTCCCCCGTTACGCCCCCGCGATGCCGTTCGCCGTTCGCCGCCCCGGTCCGGTCGTCGCGGGGTGCGTCCTGTCGGCATTGCTGGGCGCCGCCCGGGCGGAGGAGGCGTCGCCGCCCGAGCCGCTCTCCGCGGGCGTGGCGTGGCTAGAGTTCGAGGTCACCCCCCGCGACCTCGGGACCGGCCAGTTCCCCAACGGCGGGTGGGACGCCTTCGACGGGGCGAAGAAACTGTTCTGGGTCGGCAGCGGCTGGAAGGCGGGAGAGGATCGCCGCGGCCGGTGGGGGCTGTGGGACGCGGCCGGGAACCGCTTCGCCTTCGCCGAAGCCGGCGCCGGGCCGGGCGTCGAACCCGGCCGCACCGCCCGGCTGGTGGTGCGGGCGGACTTCGGGGCGGCGTCGCCCGGCGACGAGAGCCTGCGGCTGTGGGTCGATCCGGAGGTCCCCGCCGGCGCCGAGCCGCGGCCGGCCGACGCCGTCGCCGCCCTCGACGGGCTGACCCTGCCGCGCGTGGACCGATTCGTCCCCTACGCGGGCGGCGGGAGCCGCTACGACCTGCCCCGCCCCCGCGTCGCCGCCCGCTACGCCGACCTGTCCGCCGAGGTGCCTGCCGACGCCCCCGCCGACGCGCCGACCGAGCCCGCCGGCGCCCCCGCGGCGGACCCGGCCGGGGAGGAACTGTTCGTGCGGCACGTCGGGCCGCTGTTCGCCCGCAAGTGCTTGGCCTGCCACGGGGCGGACCCGGACGACGTGCAGGGCGGCCTGAGTTTGCTCTCCCGGGCCGGCGCGGTCCGCGGGGGGGAGTCCGGCGAGCCGACGGTCCTGCCGGGCGACGCGGCGGGGAGCCTGCTGCTCTCGGCGGTGCGGTGGGAGACCTACGAGATGCCGCCCAAGGAGAACGACCGCCTGACCGCCGAGGAGATCGCCCATCTGGAGCGCTGGGTCGACGCCGGCGCCCCCTGGCCGGACGCGGACCGTCAGGCGGAACTGCGGGAGCGGTACGAATCGCAATGGGAAACCGCCGACGGCGTCCGCGTCGCCACCAGCGGCGGGCAGAGCGAGGCGTGGACGAACCGCCGCTACGACCCCGCCGACCTGTGGGCCTTCCGCCCGGTCGGCGACCCCGCCGTCCCTTGGGACGCCCTGCCGGCCGGCGCCCCGCGGCGCCCGGTCGACGCCTTCCTGCACCGCAAGCTGAACGAGGCGAACCTGACCCCCGCCCCCCGGGCCGACGCCCGCACGCTGGCCCGGCGGCTGCACTTCGGCCTGACCGGCCTGCCGCCGACCGCGGAGCAGCTCGACGCCTTCGAGACCGCCTCCGCCGCCGACCCGGACGGGGCGTACGCCGCGCTGGTCGAGGAACTGCTCGCCAGCCCCCACTACGGCGAACGCATGGCCCGCCACTGGCTGGACGTGACCCGCTACGCCGACAGCAACGGCTACTCCCGCGACGAGTTCCGCCCCGACGCCTGGCGGTACCGCGACTACGTCGTCGCCGCCTTCAACGACGACAAGCCGTACGACGAGTTCGTGCGGGAACAGCTCGCCGCCGACGAGCTGGGCGTCCCCGACGAACGGGCCCGGGCGGCCCTCGGCTTCCTGTGGATGGGGCCGTGGGAGCACACCAACATGAGCGTCGCCGCCGAGACCCGGCAGCTGTGGCTCGACGACGTCACCAACAGCGTGGGGGTGACGTTCCTCGCCCAGGAGCTACGGTGCGCCAGCTGCCACGACCACAAGTTCGACCCGATCCCGACCCGGGACTACTACGGCGTACAGGCGGCGTTCGCCTCCACGGTGCACACCCGCGGGGGCGGGAAGTACGAGGTCCGCCCGCAGCAGGCCGACGCCGTGCACGTGTTGCCCGGCGGCTCACTGGAGGACCCGGGGGAGGCGGTGAACCCCGGGGTGCTCAGCGCGATGGTCGGCCTCGGCGGGATGCCGCCGGCGGACGTGCCGGATTCGCGGTCCGGCCGCCGGGCCGCGCTGGCGGACTGGATCGCCTCGGATCGCCACCCCTCCACCGCCCGGGTGATGGTCAACCGCGTCTGGCAGTGGCACTTCGGAACCGGGCTGGTCAAGTCCTCCAACAACTTCGGTCGGACCGGCTCCGGCCCGAGCCACCCGGAACTGCTGGACTATCTGGCGAACCGGTTCGTGGAGGGGGGCTGGTCCGTCAAGGACCTGACCCGGCTGATCCTCTCCAGCGAGGCCTACCGCCGTGGCGGCCGCTCCCCCGACCCGGACCGGCTGGCGGCGGCGGACCCGGACGGCGCGCTGCTCTCCGTCTTCCCCCCGCGGCGGCTGACCGCCGAAGAGGTCCGCGACGCCATGCTCGCGACGACCGGCGAACTGAACCGCGAGGTCGGCGGGCCGAGCGTCCGCCCGGAGATCCACTGGGAGGTCGCCTTCCAGCCGCGGCTGCTGATGGGCAAGCTCGCCCCGCCGTACGAGCCGTCGCCGCGGCGGGCCGACCGCAACCGCCGCACGCTGTACGCGGTGCACCTCCGCGGGCTGCGGGACCCGCTGCTGGAGACGCTCAACCAGCCCGGCGCCGACGCCGCCTGCGAGCGGCGGGACGAGACCAGCGTCGCCCCGCAGGCCCTCACGCTGCTACACGGGGAGTTCAGCCACGAACGGTCCCTCGCCCTGGCCGCGAAGATCGCCGAGCAGGCCGACGACCCCGCGGAGCGGGTCCGCCGGGCCTTCCGGGCCGTCCTCGGCCGCGACGCGACCGCCGCGGAGCAGGCCGCCGCGCTGGCGTTCCTCACAGAGGAGACCGCGGAGCAGCGAGCGCTCCGGATCGAGCCGGTCCCGCTGCCGACGGAGGTCACGATGCAGAACGTCAAGGAGCAGACCGGCGAGGTGGTCGAGCAGACGTTCGAGTTGAGGAGCCTCAAGGACTACGAGGAGGACCTGAAGCCTTGGCAGGTCGGCCCGGAGGTGCGGGCGCTGGGCGGGCTCTGCCTGGTGCTGTTCAACTCCAGTGAGTTCCTGCACGTGTACTGACCGCCCCCGGGGAACTCTCGACCGCTCCGCCGCCGCCCGCACAGTTTTACGACATGTCCTTCCCGCCCCGTCTGCCGCACCGCCGCCCGGTCGCCCGCCGCGACGCCCTGTTCGGCCTCGGCGCCGGGCTGGGGGCCCTCGCGTTCACCTCGCTGCTGGGCCGTGACGGCCGGGCCGCCGGACCCGCGGGCGACCCCGCGGCCGGGCCGCTGGCGCCCAAGCCGGCCCACCACGCGGCGAAGGCCAAGCGGTGTATCTTCCTCTACATGGAGGGCGGGCCGAGCCACATCGACACCTTCGACCCCAAGCCGAAGCTGACGGAGCTGGACGGGCAGGAATTCCGGCAGGCGGGCAAGCTGCTCTCCGGGATGTCCAGCGGCAAGCGGCGGTACGTCGGCAGCCCGTACTCGTTCCGGCGGCACGGGCAGTCCGGCCTGTGGATGTGCGACCGGTTCGAGCATTTAGCCGGCGTCGCGGACGAGCTGTGCGTTTACCGCGGGTGTCACGCGGAGTCCGTCAACCACCCCACCGCCAACCTGCACATGAACACCGGCAACCGCTTCGGCGGGGACCCGGCGGTGGGCGCCTGGGCGACCTACGGGCTGGGCAGCGAGAACGAGAACCTGCCCGGCTTCGTCATATTGCCGGACGTCTACTACCCGCAGGCCGGCTCGGCGAACTGGTCCAACGGGTTCCTGCCCGCCCACTACCAGGGGACGGCGCTGCGGGCGCAGGGATCGCCGATTTTGGACCTGCACCCGCCGGCCCACATGACCGCCGCCTCAGAGCGCCGCAGCTTGGACCTGCTGGCGACCCTGGAGCGGAACCACGCCGCCGACCACCCGCAGCACGGGGCCCTCGCCGCCCGGATGCACAACTACGAACTGGCCTTCCGCATGCAGGCGGAGGTGCCGGACCTGTTGGACGTCGGGTCCGAGCCGGAGCACGTCCGCAGGCTGTACGGGATCGGCGAGGGGCCGGACGACGGGTTCGCCCGCCGCTGCCTGCTGGCCCGCCGGCTGGTGGAGCGCGGGGTGCGGTTCGTGCAGGCCTACGCGGTCGGTTGGGACTCCCACGACGACCTGGAGCGGGCCCACGGGGCCCGCATCCGGGCCGTCGATCGCCCCGTCGCCGGGCTGATCCGCGACCTTAAGCAGCGGGACCTGCTGAAGGACACGCTGGTCGTGCTGTGCGGCGAGTTCGGCCGCTCCCCGGACAATTCCACCGGCCGCGGCCGCGTCGGCCGGGACCACAACGCCGACGCCATGACCGTGCTGCTGGCCGGCGGCGGCGTGCCGGCCGGCACGGCGGTCGGGGCGACGGACGAACTGGGCGCCAAAGCGGTCGAGACGGTCCACCCGATCCGCGACCTGCACGTCACTCTGCTGCATTTATTGGGACTGGACGACAACAAGCTGACCTACTTCCACGGCGGCCGCTACAAGCAGCTCAGCCAGACCGGCGGGCGGGTGATCGGAGAGCTGATCGCCTGAGCCGGCCTCTTGCCCCCTCTCCCCCACGGGGAGAGAGGAGGACGAAGATCGCCATTCTTCGGGAGTCGCCGGGTAACTCGCCCCCGTCGTCTGCTATCCCCCGGCGGGGGACACGAAGAACGCCGACCGGGAGGCCGAGTGGACGCGGATGCGGAACTGGACCGACACGTCCGCCGCGTGCAGGCCGGCGACCTGGACGCCTACGCCGAGGTCGTCCGGGGGTGCGAGCGGCTCGTCCGCGGGTGGGTCGGCGTCCGCTGTCCGCCCGGCGGGGACGCCGACGAGGTCGCCCAGAAGGCGTTCGTCGAGGCGTTCCGGCACATCGACGACTACGAACCGGGGACCGACTTCCGCGCTTGGCTGATGACGATCGCCCGCTACCAGCTGATGGCCGAGTGCACCCGCCTGCGGCGGGTCGCGGACTATCACAGCCGCTACGCCCCGCTGGCCCTCGCCGACGCCCTCGCCCGGCAGGTCGAGCGGGACCGGTTGGAGCGTGCGTCCGAACACGAGGCGAAGCTCGGCCACCTACAAACCTGTCTGGGGACGCTGGACGACGGCGCCCGGCGGCTGCTGGCCTGGCGCTACCGGGACGAGTTGCCGCTCGAACAGATCGCCGACCGCACCGACCGCAGCGTCGGGGCGATCAAGAAGAATCTGCACCTGCTCCGTAAGAAGCTCCACGAGTGCGTCCGCCTGAAAACCGCCGCGGAGGCCATGCCGTGACCGACCCCCGACCCGAAGACCGTTCGTCCGACGCATCGCGGCCCGAGCGGTCGCGGTTCGACGAGTTGTGGTGCGACTACCTGGAGGGCGGCCTGGACGCCGCCGGGCTGGCGGAACTCGGCCGGTTGTTGGACGGACGCCCGGACCTGCTCGCCGAGGCCGCGGCCTCCTACGAGACGCACCGGCTGTTAGGCGTCCACCTGCAACCGGCGTCGGGGGACGCGTTCCGGGACGGCGTCCTGGCGGCCCTGAGGGCCGACCGCGACGGGTTCGTCGGCCGCGTCGCCGGCGCGGTCCGCCCCGCCCGGCCGCTCCGCCCGCGGCCGCCGCTTTCCCGGCTGCGGGGGTACGGTCTGGTCGCGGCGCTCACGCTGCTGTGCTCGCTCGGCGTGCAGTGGGCGGTGTTCGGCCGCGCCGCCGACCGGGAGCCGCCCGCCGCCCCCGCGGCCCCGCGGGAGTACGTCGCCACGCTCGTCCGCGGGGACGGGTGCCGGTTCGTCGACGCCGCCCCCGTGAGCGACGGCGCCGGGGACGCCGTCCCGCGGCCGGTCCGGCCCGGTTCCCGGCTGACGGGCGGCACGATCCGGTCCGGCGGCGGGACGGCGGTCGTCCGCTTCGACGGGGGCGCCTCCGTCGCGCTGACCGGCGCGAGCCGGCTGACGATCGAATCCGCGGGGACCGCCGTCCTCGAATCCGGCGCCGCCGTGGTCCGCACGCCGGAGGAGGCCGCCGGGTTCATGCTGCGGACGCCGGCCTCGGACCTGATCGACCTGGGCACGGAGTTCGCCGTTTCCGTCGGGGCGACCGGCGAGACCGAGGTGCACGTGACCGAGGGGGAGGTCGAGTGGCACCGCCCGGAGGGGGACGGCGGCCGCGACCGCTCCGGCGCCGGGAGGCGCGAGAACTCCGGAGCGCGGCTACTTTCGGCGGGGCAGGCCGTGCGGCTGTCGGTCGGGACCGCGGCCGCCGTCCCCATCCCGCTCTCGGCCCGCCGGTTCGCCGAACTGGCCCGGGAGGGACGGTCGCCCCGCGGCGACGGGCGGCTGCTGGCCTTCGACGATTTCGATTACCCGATGGAACGCTCCGCCTCCGGCGACGCCGAGGCGGACGGCGGGTTCGGTTGGACGACCCACTGGTATCGCGGCTGGCCCAGAAGCGACCAGGTCCTCGACTTCGACCCGGACCACAGCCTCGACGCCCCCCCCGGCCTGGCGGCGGCGACCGGCGGCAGCCTGGAATTCCCCGCCGAACCCGACCTGAAAAAGAAGTTCCGCGAGGCGAGCAAGCGGCGGCTGGCCGAGCCGATCGACCTGAACTCCGACTCCGTCCGCTACGTCAGCGTGCTGTTGCGGCGGGACGCGGAGTCGGCCGGGCGGGACGACGAGTGGTTCCGGTTCATGCTGGTGGCGAGCGCGAACCGCAAACAGCGGATGGGGTTCGGCGTGCTGTCGGACCGCCGCCCGATCGTGTTCAACCTGGAGGGGAACGCCACGGCGCCGGACCGCGTCGGCGACGGCGAGACCTGCCTGCTGGTGGCGAAGATCGTCTGCGGCCGGGACCGGCCCGACCAGACCTTCCTGAAGGTCTACCGCCCCGGCGAGCCGGTCGACCCGTCCGAGCCGCTGGAGTGGACCGTCGCCGGCCGGATGGTCGACCGCCGCGAGCGGCTCGACGAACTTCACCTCTACAATGGCCGGGACCACGCCTACGTCGCCGACGAACTCCGCTACGGCGCCACCTGGGAGTCCGTCACCCCGCCGGCCGTCCCGGGCGGCTGAGCGAACCCGGGCCGGACGCCCCGGCAACCCATAGAACGTCCGCGCCCTTCGCCGGTACGGTGGCGGCCCGCCTGCGACGCCGAACCGGGCCCCGCCCTCCTGACGGAAAGACTGCCGTGAACGCCGTTCTGACGACCCTCGCATTTGCGATCGCGGCCGGCGCCGCGGCAGCCGGGAATGCGCCGGCCGACAACGCGCCGGCCGGGGACGACGGCTGGCGGCCGCTGTTCAACGGCGAAGATCTGTCCGGCTGGCGGGCGAACCTCGACCCGGACGCGTTCGCCGTGGAGGACGGCCTGCTCCGCGTCCGGGCGACCGGCCCGAAGCGAGCCCACCTGTTCTACGTCGGCGACGCCGGGAACGGGGAGGGGAACGGCGACGGCGACTTCGAGCGGTTCCGGAACTTCGAACTGGAGGCCGTCGTGCGGGCGGAGCCGAACTCCAACAGCGGAATTTTCTTTCACACCGACCGCACGCTGCGTGACGCGAAAGGTCACCTGGCGACGGGCTACGAGCTCCAGTTGAACAGTTCCGCCCGGGAGCGGCGGAAGACCGGCAGCCTGTACGCCGTGGTCGACCTCGACCGCTCGCCGGTGGACGAGACAAACTGGTTCGTCGTCCGCCTGGCCGTCCGGGACCGGCGGATTACGGTGGCGCTCGACGGCGAGACGGTCGTGGACTACACGGAACCGGAGAACGTCGAGCGGCCGGCGAGCCGGGCCGGTCGCCGCCTCTCCCCGGAGGGCGGCGCGATCGCCCTGCAGGCCCACGACCCGGACAGCGTGTGGTCCTTCCGGTCGATCAAGGTCCGGCCGCTCCCCTGACGGCGGCGGGCGGGCCGCGGCGGCGAAATCGCCGGTCGGGCGGGCGACCCGCTAGGGTGCGGCTCCCGCACCGGAGTCTCCCCGTGGTCCTCGCCCCGCTCCTCACGCTCGCGGCGCTCCTGACCGGACCGGCCGCCCCCGGCTTTGAGCCCGGCGTCGTCCCCCCCGGCCGCGTGGTCTACCCACCCGGCAGCGGCGTCGTGGACGTGGCGGGGGAGTACGGCGCCGTGCCGGACGACGGCCGCGACGACACCGCCGCCCTCCAGCGGGCGCTGGACGAGCACCCCTCCGGCAACCACATCTTCTACCTCCGCGACGGCGTCTACGACCTGTCGGGCACGCTGCGGCCCGCCCCCGCCCAAGGGCACAGCAAGCGGAACGTGATCCAGGGGGAGAGCCGCGACGGCACGGTCCTGAAGCTCGCGAACGGCCTGACGGTCGACGGCGAACCCTTCGCCGGGGCGGTCGTCGACTTCAACACCGCGAACGCCGCCCAGAACTTCCGCAACGGCGTGCGGGACCTGACGGTCCGCACCGGCGTCGGCAATCCGCGGGCGATCGGCCTGCGGTTCCGGGCCAGCAACCGGGGGGCGGTGCGGAACGTCCTGGTCGAGAGCGGGGACGGGGCCGGCGCCGTCGGGCTGGACCTCTCCAGCGACCTGAACGGCCCGCTGCTGGTGACGAACGTGGAGGTCCGCGGGTTCGACGTCGGCGTGAAGGCCGGCGGCGGGCACGCCAACAGCCAGACGTTCGAGCGGCTGACGCTGACCGACCAGAACGAAGTCGCCTTTCTCAACCCCGGCTGGAACATGGTCGCCGTCCGCGGGCTGCGCACGCGGGGCGAGGTCCCGGCGGTCGTCAGCCGCAACGGCGACCCGGAGGGCGTCCTCACGCTGCTCGACTCCCGGCTGGAGGGCGTCGGCGCCGCGGCGGAGCACGCGGCGGTCGAGTTGACGAGCGGGTTCGTCAGGAACGTCGAGGCGACCGGCTTCGGGGCGGAGGTGCGGCGCCGGTTCAAGAGCGCCGGCACCGGCTGGCAGTGGCGGCCGAGCGACGAGCCGCTCCCGCCCCCCGGCGAGGCGTTCGTCACCGCCCCCGGCCTGCGGCCGCCGGCCGCCGCCCCGCTGTTCCCGGACCGCCCGGCGGCGCCGTTCGTTCTGCCGGTCCGGGAGCCGCCGGCCGTAGCCCGCGACGCCCCCGCCGCGCTGTGGGTCGACCCCCGCGACCACGGCGGCGACCCGGCCGACGGGGCGAACGGCTACGAGGCGGAGAACTTCGCCGCCCAGGACGACACCGCCGCGGTCCAGGCCGCGGTCGACGCCTGCCCGCCCGGCGGCACGGTGGTCCTCTCCGGCGGGGCGTGGGTCGTGGCGGGGGAGGTCGTCGTCCGCGGCGGGGTGCGGCGGGTGGTCGGCGTGAACGCCCGCGTGCTCGGCGGCGGGCGGTTCACGGTCCGCGACGGCGACGAAGGGGGGCCGGCGGTCGTCGAGTTCGCGGACCTCGAGTGCCGCGGGCCGGGCCTGCACCACGGCTCGGACCGCACGCTGGTCGTGCGGCACTGCGACTTCGGCCTGCTGACGAACGACCCCGGCTGCGGGCCGATCTTCTTGGAGGATCACATCGGCTGGCTGCGGCTGGACGCCGCGACCGCTTGGGCGCGGCAGCTCAACACGGAGGGCGCCGGCGGCCCGCACGTCGACGTCCGCGGCGGCCGGCTGTGGGTCCTGGGGCACAAGACCGAGCGGGCCGACGCGACGTTCGTCCGCTCCGCGGCCGGCGCCGTCGCGGAGCTGTACGGCGTCTTCACCTATCTGAACAACGGCGAGACCGGCCTGCCGTGGTACGTCGCCGAGGACGCCACGTTGACGGCCGTCGGGCGGAAGGTCTACGGCCCCGGCGGCCGCGGCCCCGGGCAGGTGACGCTCCTGGAACGCTGGGACCGCGAGTCGCGGCTGGGCCGCGCCACGGACGCCGGCGCCCTGTTCCCGGCCGGCCTGTTCACCGCGGCCCCGGCGGCCGGGGCCGACTGAGTCGCCGCCCGCGTCAGTCCCCGCCGCCGGCGGGCGGATCGGCGTCGGCGGGCTCGACCGGCGCGATCGAGAACCCGTCGACCCGGTACTCCCCGCGGGCCCCGACGCGGAACTCCAGCGGCTCCCGCGGGCCGACCGCCGCGTCGGTCCGCGGGCCGCTCGTGCGGTCGGCGTCGGAGACGCCGGTCAGCCGGTTGTTCTCGAACGTCGCCGCGAGGCTCGCCTCGTTCCGCACCAGCGGCCGCGGCGGGCCGGTCAGCTCGACGCGGTTGTTCACGAACTCGATCGTGGAGAAGTCCGAGTTCGCGTCGATCCCGAACAGCCCCTCGGTGCGGGGCGTGGCCGTCTCCACGCCGACGACGTGGTTGTTGCGGAACGACAGCCGGTCGTACGCCGGGTCGCTCCAGAACACCCCGCGGCCGGGGTTCCTCACGAGGTTGTCCCGGAACGTGACCGGCCCGGGGGCGGCGGCGCGGCCGAAGCTGGCCATCAGGTTCCCGCCGTCGACCGCCGGGTCGAAGTCGAACAGGTTCCGCTCCACGACCAGGGCGTTGCGGGTCCCCTCGATCGAATAGCTGCGCATGAAGTAGTTGTGGTGGAGGTGGAAGGTGGGCGAGCCGTCCTCCGGCACGGGGCCGCCGGCGTGTTTGGGGATCGAGACGACGCCGTCCAGGTAGTTGTGGTCGATCTCCATGCCGCTCTCCCCCTCGAAGGGGAACTCGATCGCGAAGTTGCAGCGGATCGTGTTGTGGTGGATCCGCACGTCGCGGGCGCCGCGGCCCTTCACGCCGTACACGTGGTCCGGGTGGTCGGGGGTGATCTCGAAGGTGTTGTGGGCGATCTCCAGCCCGTGGGCCCAGCGGACGAAGATCGACCCGCCGACCGGCCCCTTCGTGACCCGCATGCGCCCGCCGGCGTCGGTGAAACGGCAGTCCGTGATCGACCCGCCCTTCGAATGGAACAGCCGCACGCCGCTCCACCGGAACGGTCCGACGTGCAGGTTCCGCAGCGTCAGGTCCTCCGCGTCGCGGGAGAGGATCGCCCCGTGCAGCCCGCCGCGTTCGGCCGTGCTGCGGAGCGTCAACCCCCTGATCATCACGCTCTGCGCCCGCGGCTCGACGACGATCAGGTAGGCGGATTCGTCCGCGGTGTTGTAGTCGGTCTCGTTGTCCGGCCGGTCGGTGGGGGCGGGCGTCCAGGTCGGGGCGGGGGTGAGGGCCGTCTCTCCGGGGCCGGCGCCGGCGAGCGTCATCCCGCTTTCGACCCGCAGCGGTTCGGTCAACTCGAACGTGCCCGGACCGACGGCGATCCGGTCGCCCGGGCTCCCGCCGTTCACCGCCTTGACCAGCGCGGCGACGTCCGTGATCGGGGCTAGGGCCTCCGGGGCCGGCTTTCCGCCGCCGGGGGGCGCCGCAGGCGTGCAGAGGGCGGCCTCGAGGAGGAGGACGGGAAGGGCGTGCATCAGACAGGCGGTGGGCGGAGGCGGGAGCGCCCGAGGGTAGCGCCTCCGGCGCCCGGGACGCGTCGAACCCGATCCGGCAGGCCCGATCCGTCGTCAACGGATTCGCAGGAATCTTCGCATCGGATCAGAATCGGCCGTGGGATCTCCGCCGCGACGGCTAACTCCTGGCAATGGATGACCCGAAGCCCGCCCCGCCGCCCTCGCTGGACTACCTGTCCGCCGTCACGGACGCGCAGCGGACGCTGTACGCGGTGCTGTTCTCCCTGCTGCGGAACCCCCACGACGTGGAGGACGCCCTGCAGGAGACCAACGCGGTCCTGTGGGCGAAGGCCGCGGAGTTCGACCCCGCCCGGCCGTTCCTGCCCTGGGCCCTCAAGATCGCCCAGTTGCAGGCGTTGGCCCTCCGCAAACGCAAGGGGCGGCGGCCGATCCTGGACGAGGCTCTGGTCGCCACGCTGGCCGACGAGGCCGCCGCCGACGCGGACCGCGAGGAGCCGCGGCGGCGGGCGCTCTCGGAGTGCCTGTCCAAACTGCCGGCCGACCGCCGCCGGCTGGCCCTGCGGCGGTACGAACCCGGCGCCAGCGTGAACGCCCTCGCCGCCGAACTGGGCCGCAGTCCCAAGGCGATCAGCGAGGCCCTCCGCCGCACCCGGGCCGCCCTGCTGGACTGCGTCGAACGCACCCTCGCCCGGGAGGCCCGCGCGTGACCGATCCCTTCCAAAACACGACGAACGACGCGGCGGCCGACCCGCTGGACCGGCTGCTGAACGCCGCCGTGGACGACGGTCTGTCCGAGGCGGAGGAGGCCGAGCTGACGGCCCGGCTCCGCGACGACCCGGCCGCCCGGGAGCGGTATCGGCGGTTCATGTCCCTGCACGCGGAGCTGCACTGGCGGACCGGGGCCCCGGCGGCGAGCTTCGCCGAGCCCGACGCCCCGGAGCCGGCGCCCGAACCGCGCGTCCGGCGGCGGGCGTTGTGGGCGCTGGGGCTGGCGACGCTGGCCGCGAGTCTGCTGGCGGCGGCCCTGCTGCCGCGGGTCTGGGCGCCGGGCGGCGACGGCGACGCGGCGTCCGTCGTGAGCGTGGCGTCGGTGCGGGGGGCGGTGCGGTATCGGGGTCCGGGCGGGGCGCTTCGTCCGGTGCGGGTCGCCGCCGGTCTGCCGGCCGGCACGGCGCTGCTGGAGGGGGCGTCGTCCTCGGTCCAACTGCGGTTCGCGGACGGCACGCTGGTCAGCGTCGGCGGGGACGCGGAGGTGGAGATCGAGGAACGCCCGACGGCGGGCGGCGTCGCCCAGAAGCGCCTGCGGTTGCGGTCCGGCCTGCTGACGGCGGAGGTCCGCCCGCAGCCGGCCGGGGCCCCGATGGTGATCGAAACGCCCGCCGCCCGGGCGGAGGTGCTGGGCACGGTGTTCACGCTCGCCGCCGGGGCGGACGCGACGCGGTTGGACGTGGAGGACGGGCTGGTGCGGCTCCGCCGGTCCGTGGACGGGCGGGCCGTCGAGGTGCCGGCCGGGCGGCGGGTGATCGCCTCCCTGGACGCCGCCGCCGACCTGCGTTCGCAGGCCCCCGCCGCCGACGAGCCCGGCTGGCGGCACGTCTTCGCCGCCCCCCCGCCGGACGCGTGGCGCGGCCGCTGGCTGCCCCCGGGGCCCGACGGAGACGCCCCCGCCCGGGTGCGTTCCGTGCCGCTGGTCGTCGGCCGCACCGACGAACCGGGCGCCGACGGCGAGGGCGCCCCGGTGGTGCACTTCGGCGTGACGGCCCGGCGGACGGACGCGGCGGACCTCGGCACGCTCCCGCCGGACGCCGTGTTCACCGCCGTGCTCCGCACCGATCGGCCGACGGCGTTGCAGGTCTTTCTGGGAACGCTGAAGAAGTCCGGCCGCTTCGGCGGGAACTTCGAGGTTCGCCTGCCGGAGGGCGCCGGAACCCCGCTGCCCGGCGCCGCGGGGGCGGCCGGGTGGCGCCGCGTGCGTGTGCCGGTCGCCGCGTTCCGCCCGCTGATCCCCCGGCACGCCACGGTCCCCGACGCCGGTCGGCCGGTGCTGTGGATGCTGACCAGCTTCGCCTCGGACGACGGGCTGGAGGTCGCCGAACTGTCCCTGACGTCCGCTGGAGAGGCCAAATGACCCGCGTTTCGCCCCTGCTCGCTGGCTGTGCGGCGCTGCTCTGCCCGGTCTTCGCCGTCCCGGCCGGGGCCGCGGACGACTTCGCGGACCGCATCCTCCCCCTGCTGGAGGACAACTGCACGTACTGCCACGGCGCCGCGGACGAGGACCCCGCCGGCGGATTCGCCATGGCCGGGTTCGCCGATCGTGCGTCCGTCCTGCGGGAGCGGGCGACCTGGGCGAAGGCGCTGGAGGCGATCGAAACGCACGCCATGCCGCCGGCGGACGACGCCTGGCTCGACCCGGCCGACCGGCACGCGTTGGCGGCGTGGCTCCGCGGGGCGCTGGCGGAGCCGGAGCCCGGGCTCGGCCGCGCCCGGGTCGGGGCGGCGCCGCTGCGGCGGCTCACGCGGCTGGAGTACAACAACACCGTCCGCGACCTGCTGGGGCTGGAGACGGACGTGTTCATGTTCCCGGAGCGGCTGCCCTTCGACAAAGCCTACTTCGACCCCGCCGCCGACCGGCTGCCGGCGGAACTGTCGATCCGGGCGCGGGAGTACGGGGCGAAGTACCCGGTCCTGCTGCCGACCGCCGGGCTGCCCGGCGACGGGCGGGCGGAGCACGGGTTCAGCAACCGGGGCGACGCCCAGGACATGTCGGATTCGCTGTTGGAGCAGTACCTGTCGCTGGCGGACGCGGTCGCCTCCCACCCGGAACTGTTCGGCCGGGCGGCCCGCCTGCGGGACCTCGCCCCGGAAGTCGCCGACGCCGCCCCCAAGCCCAGCCCCGGGCCGAACCGGCCGCGGAACCGGCTGGTGGCGGTCGCCTCCGCGGAGTTCGCCCCCAACGACAACCTCGCCCGCACCGCCGAGGGCAGCGCCGTCACGCTGGAGGCGTTCCGGCAGCAAGTCGCCGCCGCCCACGCGGAGGGCCGCGGCGGGACCTTCGACGCCGACGCCGTCGCCAACACCACCGTGCCCGGCAAGGGCGGCGTGCTGCACCTCGCCCCGGCGGAGATCGGCGGACGGACCGTCGGTTTGAACCCCAGCGAGGACCTGTGGAGCGCCGTGTTCTCCACCGGCCGGGCGACCTCCGGCAACGCGATCTTCACCAACCGTCAGAAGGACAAGAAGAACTTCCTGATCGGCTTCGAGGGCGAGGACCGCGGCGCCGTGCGGGCCGTCGGCGTGTCGCTGGTCAGCCGGCGGGGGCAGTCGGGGGCGATCACGCTGACGGCGGAGTGCACCGGCGACGAGGCCGTCTCGGTGACGGTCGAACTGGCCGCCGGGGCCGGGGCGGACAACGTCTTCGCCGCCTTGGCCGCCCCCGACGGGGAGCACGTGCGGCGGCTGGTGATCGACGGGTCCGCCTTCAGCGGCGACTACGTGTTGCTGGACGACCTCGCCCTGCTGTGCGACTCGCCGCCGCCGGCCCCGGCCTTGGTGGGCGTCGAACCGGCCGAGCCGGAGGATGAAGAGACCCCCAAACCGGCCGGCCCGGCCCCGGACGCCGACCTCGGCGGCGCCCCGCGGGACCGCGTGACCCGGTTCCTGCGGCGGGCCTTCCGCCGGCCCGTCGACGCCGCGGAGGCGGACCGCTACTTCGCCCTCTACCAAGCGGGCCAGGCCGAGGGCGGCGAAGAGCGGGCGGCCCGGCAGGTCGTGCGGGCGGCGCTGTCGTCTCCGAGCTTCCTCTACGTCAATCCGACCCCGCCCGAGGCTGCCGACGCCTCCGGCGTGCGGCCGCTGACCGATCACGAGTTGGCGAACCGGCTGTCGTACTTCCTCTGGAGCACGCTGCCGGACGACGAACTGTTCGCCCTCGCCGACGCCGGCCGGCTGTCCGACCCGGACGTGCTGGAGGCCCAGGCCCGGCGGATGATCCGCGACCCGCGGGTGCGGGAGCTGTCCGAGAACTTCTTCGTGGAATGGCTCCGCCTGCGGGAGCTGTGGAGCGCCCAGCCGGACCGCCGGGCGTTCCGGGCCTTCTACGCCGGGGCGAAGGGCAAGAACACGCTGGCCGACGACATGTTCGCCGAGGCCCTGCTGCTGTTCGAACGCATCCTGATCGAAGACCGCAGCGTGCTGGAGCTGATCGACGCCGACGCCGCCTACCTCAACGGTCCGCTGGCCGAACTGTACGGCCTGGAGGGCGGCCCGGACGGCGACCGCACCTGGCGGCGGGTCGACCTGCCGGACGGCCGCCGCGGCGGGCTGCTGACGACCGGGGCCGTGCTGACGCTCACCTCCTTCCCCCACCGCACCAGCCCGATCCGCCGCGGGGCCTGGACCTTGGAGACGATCCTAAACCGTCCGCCGGCCCCGCCGAACGCGGCGGTGACGGACGTCGACGAACAGGCGTTCGGCGACGCTCTCACCCTGCGGCAGAAGGTCGAACGGCACCGGGAGGACCCGGCCTGCGCGATCTGCCACGACCGCATCGACCTGCCCGGCTTCGTGCTGGAGAACTACGACGCCATCGGCCGCTGGCGCGAGACCGACGACGCCGGCGGCCCGATTGAACCCGCCGGCGACCTGCCCGGCGTGGGCGCGTTCGGGGACGTGACCGAGTTCAAACGACGACTCTGCGAGGACCGCCTGCGGTTCGCCCGGGGCGTCACGGAGCGGCTGTTGTCCTACGCCCTGGCCCGCGAACTCGCCTACCACGACCTCGCCCCGGTGGAGCGCATCCTCGCCGCCGCGGACGGGAGCGCTTTCCGGCTGAGCGACCTTGTCGCCGGCGTGGTGCGGAGCGACCCGTTCCGACACGCCGATCGCCCGGCCGACACGCAGAACGCCTCAGTGGAGAAGACCCGATGAACGTTTCGACGACCGCCCCGCTGCACCGCCGCACGCTGCTCCGCGGGGCCGGTGCCGCGATCGCCCTGCCGTGGCTGGAGGCGATGGTCCCCGCCGCCGGCACGGCCGCGGCGAAAGCGGCCCCCGGTCCGCCGCCGCGGCTGGCTTGGGTCTACATCCCCAACGGCGTCGTGCAGGATGCCTGGCACCCCCGGACGGCCGGGCCGGACTGGGAGGCGACGCCCTCCCTCGCCCCGCTGGCCGACCTGCGGCGCCACCTCAACCTCTACACCGGGCTGGACCGGGAGTTCCGCGGCGGCACCGGCGTGCACGCCCAGGCGGGCTGTTGCTGGCTGAGCAGTTCGCCCCCCGCGGAGGCCCTCGACGGCGGGTTCCCGACGAACCGCACGCTGGACCAGATCGTGGCGTCGCAGATCGGCCGGGACACGCCCGTCCCCTCGCTGCACCTCAGTTGCAACGACCACGCCAACCAGCGGGAGACGCGGTACTTCGAAAGCGTCTCTTGGCGCGGCCCCGGGAACGCGGCCCCGGCCCAGAAGGACCCGCGGCAGGTGTTCGACCGACTGTTCGGCAAGCTGGACCCCTCCGCTGCCAGCGTGCTGGACGTGGCCCTCGCCGACGCCAAACGCCTGCGGACCGGGCTGGGCCGGTCGGACCGGCAGACGGTCGACGGCTACCTGCAGTCGGTCCGCGAACTGGAAAAGCGGGTCCAACGGGCCGGCGCCTCGCCCGCCGAGGCCGACCCGCACCTCGCCCGCCGGGCCTCGTCCGTGCCGGAGGACCGCGGGGAATACCTGCGGCTGATGGGCGACCTGATCGTCGCCGCCTTCCGGCAGGACCGCACCCGCGTCGCCACCCTGCTGGTCGACCCGGAGCGCTGGGACACCCCCCGCCTGTACCACGGCGTGTTCGACGAACCGCAGAACCACCACGCCCTCACCCACACCAAGGGGGACGAGGCGAAGGAGAAACTGGCCCGGATCGACCGCTTCCACGTGGAGCAGTTCGCCCATGTTGTGCGGCGCCTGGCGGAGACGCCGGAGGCGGGCGGTTCCCTGCTGGACAACTGCCTGATCTCGCTGGGCAGCGGCATGGGCGACGGCCGCGTGCACGACTACGGCGACCTCCCGCTGGTCACCGCCGGCGGCCTCGGCGGCCGGGTGCGGACCGGCGCCCACCATAAGTTCGAAGGGAAGGTCCCGCTGGCGAACCTGTGGCTGTCCGTCGCCCAGGCCGTCGGCGTGGAGGCCGACGCCTTCGCCGACAGCGACGGCACGGTGACGCTTTAAATCCTTCCAAGTTCGCACGCATGCTCGCGCTCCTGCTGACCGCCGTCCTGACCCCGCCGGCCCCCGCCGACGCGCCGCCCTCGCCGACGGAGCAGCGGGCGCTCGCCGACGCCGTCGCCGCGAAGGCCCAGCGGGCCGAGGTCCGCACGGACGACGACGGGAACGTGACCGGGCTGATCCTCATCAATCACCAGGCGCTGCATCAGAAGGTCGGCGAGAAACCGGGCGCGGACGACGACGACCTGCTCTCCTTGGCGGCCCTGCCGAAGCTGGACACGCTGGTCCTGGAGTCCCAGCCGGTGACCGACCGCGGGCTGGCCGTGCTGAACCGGTTCCCGGGGATGAAGCAGGTCGGCTTTCATTACATGGGTAAAGCTTGGGCGACGTTCGCCGCCGACCGCGACCTGTCGCCGGTCTCGCCGGGGTTCGTCACGCGGATCGACCCGATGCGGGACCTGGAGATCCTGGAAATAAAACACAACTTCAAAGTCGACGCGATCGCGGTCGACGCATTAAAGGGGCCGTTCCCGAAGGTCTGGCGACTGGTGCTGGACACGCCGGTGACGGCGGAGCAGACGCTGCACCTCGCCCGGCTCTGCCCGCACGTCCGCGATCTACAACTCCATCGGACGGACCTCTCGCCGGAGCAACTCACGGAACTCGGCGCCCTCCTGCCGAAGCTGGAAGTCCTGTGGTTCAAGCCCCGCGGCGGGTTGAAGGCGGAGCATCTCCGGGCGCTGGCGGCGTTCCCGAAGCTGCGGATCTTCAGTCCGCAACACTTCAAAAACGCCGTGCCGTACGCCGGCGGGTGGGACGCGCTGGCCGCTCATCCGGCGTTGGAACGTCTGGAGATCGCCGGCCGCGGAGCGCAGACCAACGCCGCAGCCCTCGAAGAATTAACGACCGCCCGCCCGGGGCTGGTCGTCTCGCCGAAGCTCACCCGGTCGAGGAATTATGACGGACTGTAAACGCCCCGCCGCCGCCTCGGTCGCTCTATTGGCCGCGCTGCTCCTCGCCGCCCCGGCGGCGTGGGCCGACGAGCCGTCGCCGGAGGAGGCGTATTTCACCGAGCAGGTGCTGCCGATTCTGGAGGCCCGCTGCACGCTCTGCCACAGTCACGAGTGGGAGACGGCGGAGGGCGGGCTGGTGCTGGACAGCCGGGCGGGGTGGGAGTCCGGCGGGAACTCCGGCCCGGCGGTCACCCCCGGCAAGCCGGCCGCGAGTCTGCTGTATTTAGCGGTCAGCGGCGGGTCGAAGGGCCTGCATATGCCGCCCGACGAGACGCTGCCCGCTGAAGAGGTCGCCGTATTCAAGCGTTGGATCGAGACCGGCGCCGCCGACCCCCGCGAGGGCGGTCAGGCCGGCCCGGCGGGGATCGACCTCGACGCCGGCCGTGACTGGTGGGCCTTCCGCCCGCTCCCGACGGGCGACCCGGCGGCCCCCGAGAATTGGGGCGAGGGCGACGCGGTCGACCCGTTCATTAATAAAAGGCTCTCCGAGGCCGGCTTGAGCCCCGCCCCGCCGGCGGACCCGGTCACGCTGCTCCGACGGCTCGCCCACGACCTGACCGGCCTGCCGCCGGACGCCGTGCTGCCGGACGTGGGACCGAAGGAATTGAACAGCGACGCCGGCGTCGCGGCGGCGGTCGACCGATTGCTGGCCTCGCCGCACTTCGGAGAGCGCTGGGGGCGGCACTGGCTCGATCTGGCCCGCTACGCGGACAGCAACGGCTCCAGTTTTAATCCGCCCTTCCGCGAGGCCTGGCGCTACCGCAACTGGGTGATCCGGGCGACGAACGACGATTTGCCGATCGACCGGTTCTTTCAAATGCAGCTCGCCGGCGATTTATTGCCGGCCGACACGCCGGCGGAGCGGGACGACCATCTGATCGCCACCGGTTATTTGCTGTTGGGATCGAAGGTGCTGGGGACGTTCGATAAGGAGCAACTCACGCTGGACGTGGCGGACGAGCAACTCGACGTCATCAGCAAATCGATGCTCGGCCTGACGGTCGCCTGCGCCCGCTGTCACGATCATAAATTCGACCCGATCCCGCAGGCGGACTATTACGCGCTCGCCGGCATCCTCACCAGCACGGCGACGCTCGACGGGCGGCTGGGCGGGCCGAAGGAGGACGAATCGGACTGGGCCCGCCGCGGCCTCGGCCCCGGCGGCGACGCGGCGCTGCGGGCGTTTCTGGAGGAGCACGCCCACGAATGGGTGAAGGCCACGCAGAAGACCTTCCACGGCCGGCGGAAGGTCGCGGAGTCGGAACGGGACCTCGCCGCGGCCGACTCGGCCGGGCGGGAGCGGATCGAAGCGGACCTTCAAAAGCAGCGGGACGAGTTAGAGCGGTGGGAGACGAGGCTGGCGGAGCTGGAGGCCCTCAAGCCACCGCACGCGATGGCGGTGCGGGACGCGGCGGCGCCGGCGGACGAGGCGCTGCGGGTCCGCGGCGTGCCGGCCAGCCGCGGGAACGTCGTGCCCCGGGGGTTCCTGCAGGTCGCCAGCGTCGGCGACGCCCGGCCTGCGTTGCCCCCCGGCGTCAGCGGGCGGCGGGAGCTGGCGGCGTGGATTGCCTCCGACGAGAACCCGCTGACCGCCCGGGTGTTCGTCAATCGCGTCTGGAAACACCTGCTGCGGGAGGGCCTGGTGCGGTCGGTGGACAACTTCGGCGTGATGGGCGAGGAGCCCTCGCACCCCGAACTGCTGGACGCGCTGGCCCGCCGGTTCATCGATTCCGGCTGGAGCCTGAAGCGGCTGGTGCGGGAGATCGTGCTGTCGGACGTCTACCGCCGCGCCGTCGCCCCGCCGCCGGCCGCGGACCCGGAGAACCGGCTGCTCTCGGTGCAGCATCGGCGGCGGCTCGACGCGGAGGAGCTGCGCGACGCCCTGCTGCACCTCGGCGGGCATCTGAACCGCACGCCGGGCCGGGGGATGCTGGACGACCTGCCGATCGGCGACCTCAGCGGCGCCCCGGAGGCGATCCCTGCCGGGGACGACCGCCGGACGGTGTACCAACCGGTGATCCGCACGCTGGAGCCGGTCGTGATGCGGACGTTCGACGCCCCGGTCAACACGATGGCGACCGGCGACCGGCCGCGGACGGTCGTCGCCCCGCAGGCCCTGTATTTCCTGAACGACGCCGCCGTGACCCGGGCCTGCGAGGGGCTGGCCGAGCGGCTGGCGGGCGATCTGCCGCTGGGAACGAGCGACTCGAACGCCCTCGCCGCGGCGGCGGAGACCCTGTTCGCCGCGGTCGTCGGCCGGCCGCCGAACGCCGCGGAGACGGGCGTCCTCGGCGATTACCTCGTCCGACAGGCGGGCGGGGCGGGGGGCCTCACCCGGCACGACGCGGCGAAGCTGGCCCGCGTAATCGTCGCCGGCACGCAGTTTCAGTTTTTGGATTGAGAGATGACGACGCACCAACCCGAAGCGTCAGCGAGGGCCGCCCGCACCGCGGGCAGAAGCGGCTCCTCACGTGTCCCTCGCTGACGCTTCGGGTTGGTGTTCTGAGACTTTTTCAACGCATTTCACTCCCCGGAGCGAACCGATGAGCGACCTCGCCACCCCCCGCCCGACCGTCTCGCGACGGGCGATGCTGCGGTCGGCGGCCTCCGGGTTCGGCGGGCTGGCGCTGGCCGGCCTCGCCGACCGGGCCGCCGCCGCGGAGCGGGCCGCCGGGTCGACGCCCCAGCCGCATCACGCCCCGCGGGCAAAGCGGGTGATCTTCCTGTTCATGCACGGCGGGGTGAGTCAGATGGACTCCTTCGACCGCAAGCCGCTGCTGGAGAAGCGCCACGGCGAGGCGCTGCCCTTCGCCCTGCCGGGGCTCATCCGCCCGGACCGATTGGGAAAAGTGTTCGGCACCGGCCTGAGGTGGGCCCGGCACGGGGAGAGCGGCCGGTGGGTCAGCGAGCTGTTCCCGCACACCGCCGGGGTCGTCGACAAGCTGTGCTTTCTGCACGGCGTGCACACGGAGGGGGAGGCCCACGGGCAGGCCGTGCTGCGGCTGCACACCGGCGAGGCCGCCTTCGACCGCCCCAGCGTGGGGGCGTGGGTCAGCTACGGCCTCGGGACGGGGAACGAGAGCCTGCCGGCGTTCGTGGCGCTGGACCCGCCAACGATCCACGGCGGGGTGCGGCTGGCGGGCAACTCCTTTCTCCCGGCGGAGCACCAGGCGATGCGGGTGCGGCTCCGCGGGGCCCCCGGGCGGGTCCCGGAGGTGGCGAACCTGACCGGCGGCGGGCTGTCGAAGGGCCGCCAGCGGGAGCAGGTGGACGCCGTCGCCGCCCTGTCGGCCGCCCACCCCGGCGCCGGCGGCGACCCGTACGTGGAGGGCGTGATTCGCTCCTACGAACTGGCCTTCCGCATGCAGTCCGTCGCCCCGGAGGTGTTCGACCTGAGCCGGGAGACGGCCGAGACGCGGGCCCTGTACGGCGTCGACGAGGAACCGACCGACGGCTTCGGTCGGCAGTGCCTGATGGCTCGCCGACTGGCGGAGGCGGGCGTGCGGTTCGTACAGGTCTCCACCGGCTACCACTGGGACCACCACGGTAACATCCAGACCGACCTGCCCCGCAGCGCCGCGAAAACGGACCGGTCGGTCGCGGGATTAATTCAAGATCTCGACCGCCGCGGTCTGCTGGAGGACACGCTGGTGGTCTGCGCCGGGGAGTTCGGCCGCACGCCGGTCTCGCAGATCGACCGCGGGCGGCCGGGCCGGGACCACAACCCGCACGGCTTCACCGTCTGGCTGGCCGGCGGCGGCGCCAGACCCGGCCACGCCCACGGGGCGACGGACGAGTTCGGCTACCTGGCCGTCGACGGGAAGGTCCACATGCACGATTTGCACGCCACGATCCTGCACCTGCTGGGCCTGGACCACGAGCGGCTGACGTACCGCTACGCCGGCCGCGACTTCCGCCTGACGGACGTGTACGGCCGCGTCGTCCGCGAGGCGCTGGCCTGAGGCGACGGTCCGTCGGGTTCAGCCGCCGCCCGGCGTTTCGGTCGCCGCGACGACCATCGCCGCAACCCCTCTCCGCACCGCCGGCGGCAGGTGCGGCCAAGCGGCGATTACGACGGCGAGATTGGCGTCCGTCTCCACTGCGCCGCATTCCGCGCCGCCCGCATCAAAGAATCTTGCTCTCGCCCATGTTTCGTAGGACAAATCCGCGTCGACCCGTCCTCTTGGTCGGGGATTCATGAAAGTGCTCAACGCCCGTGGGCGTGATCGGAGGGGGCACACGCGACGACGGCGACGGTGAAGCGGTTCGGCGACCTGATGTGCTCAACGCCCGTAGGCGTGATCGGAGGGGGCACCTCTGGTGCGCCGCGGCGGTGGGCGGCCTGCTGGGGTGCTCAACGCCCGTAGGCGTGATCGGAGGGGGCACGTTCCGCAAGAGGCCCGTCGTCATCGAGGCGGTGAAGTGCTCAACGCCCGTAGGCGTGATCGGAGGGGGCACGTCGCCGGCGTCGCCAGCGAACCGCACAACTGGTTGTGCTCAACGCCCGTAGGCGTGATCGGAGGGGGCACCATGCCCGCCGGCTCTGACGTGATGGTCGGCCATGGGTGCTCAACGCCCGTAGGCGTGATCGGAGGGGGCACTCTCGGCGAGGCGGCACCCCTCCGGCCGCTCCGCGTGCTCAACGCCCGTAGGCGTGATCGGAGGGGGCACGCGGCGCATCACGCGGACGGTCGGACCGGACGAATGTGCTCAACGCCCGTAGGCGTGATCGGAGGGGGCACGCTCGACGGGGACGTGCTGGCGCTCTCCGGCTTCGAGTGCTCAACGCCCGTAGGCGTGATCGGAGGGGGCACCGGACGACCGTCTCGCCTTTGCCGGCGTACCGCAGGTGCTCAACGCCCGTAGGCGTGATCGGAGGGGGCACACCTCGGCCAGCCGGGGCGTCGTCAGCGGTTCATGTGCTCAACGCCCGTAGGCGTGATCGGAGGGGGCACTCGAAGCGTCCGTCCATGGCGTCTCCGTGATTGCAAGTGCTCAACGCCCGTAGGCGTGATCGGAGGGGGCACCGTGACGACGTACAGCGGATGGGGCTTGGTGTCGGCGTGCTCAACGCCCGTAGGCGTGATCGGAGGGGGCACGGCGAGGTGAGCCCGCAGCTCCGCAATCGCGTCCTTGTGCTCAACGCCCGTAGGCGTGATCGGAGGGGGCACACGGACGCGAATCAATGGACGGACCACGCTTCGAGTGCTCAACGCCCGTAGGCGTGATCGGAGGGGGCACGCTGGCAGAGGAACCACGCCGGCAGGTAGCGGCTGAGTGCTCAACGCCCGTAGGCGTGATCGGAGGGGGCACTCTGTCGCCGTTCTACCGCGACCTGTCTCACTGGTGGTGCTCAACGCCCGTAGGCGTGATCGGAGGGGGCACGTCCTCCGGCTCGGCGCCGTCCGGCACCTCGACGGGGTGCTCAACGCCCGTAGGCGTGATCGGAGGGGGCACCCAGAGCCCGCCACGCTTCGATCCCGTGAGGGTCGTGCTCAACGCCCGTAGGCGTGATCGGAGGGGGCACTGTCTTGGCTCTTACGACGGAGGTGCGGTGATGGGGTGCTCAACGCCCGTAGGCGTGATCGGAGGGGGCACGCGGAGGTTCAGCAGCGTCCGCTCGCTCACCCGAAGGTGCTCAACGCCCGTAGGCGTGATCGGAGGGGGCACGTGATGATCGTCCGCAGGCTCGTCGCGGCGCTGGCCTGTGCTCAACGCCCGTAGGCGTGATCGGAGGGGGCACGCCGCCTCGGAGAGGAAGTCGGCCTGGGTGCCTTCGTGCTCAACGCCCGTAGGCGTGATCGGAGGGGGCACACCGGCAAGCCGCACAGGGCGTACTCGGCGGAAGCGTAGTGCTCAACGCCCGTAGGCGTGATCGGAGGGGGCACGCCGGGGCGGCGTATTCGGCGATGCGGGAGACCGTGTGCTCAACGCCCGTAGGCGTGATCGGAGGGGGCACCTGCACTCGCTGGCACGAAGACGACCTGATCGGCCGGTGCTCAACGCCCGTAGGCGTGATCGGAGGGGGCACCAGTTGAGGAGCGACCCGGGCCGCGGCGGATACGTAGTGCTCAACGCCCGTAGGCGTGATCGGAGGGGGCACCGACGAAATCGCGGAGGCCGAGCGGGACGCAAACTAGTGCTCAACGCCCGTAGGCGTGATCGGAGGGGGCACCTTTTGCGACGGCTGGGGCTCGGTAGTTTTGAACGTGCTCAACGCCCGTAGGCGTGATCGGAGGGGGCACACGCTGGCGGACGGGGCGTCCGACAGGAATCACTAGTGCTCAACGCCCGTAGGCGTGATCGGAGGGGGCACGACGCCGACCGGGCGGTCGACGTGGTAGGCGAGCGGGTGCTCAACGCCCGTAGGCGTGATCGGAGGGGGCACCCGACCGCAACGGGAAGCTGACGAACGGCTACCGGTGCTCAACGCCCGTAGGCGTGATCGGAGGGGGCACACATCGACTTCCGCGTCTTCGGGGAAGACCCCCGGGAGTGCTCAACGCCCGTAGGCGTGATCGGAGGGGGCACCGGCCGCTCAATCGCCAGCGAGCGGACCGCCTTCGGGTGCTCAACGCCCGTAGGCGTGATCGGAGGGGGCACAACGCCGCCGGGTAGATCAGCGGTAGATCGCGGGGCTGTGCTCAACGCCCGTAGGCGTGATCGGAGGGGGCACTCTGCGGCGGCGGGGCGGAGCCGGCCGGACGCTGGTGCTCAACGCCCGTAGGCGTGATCGGAGGGGGCACCGGCAGCGGTCCGTCTTCTCCCAGAAGGGTCGGGTCGTGCTCAACGCCCGTAGGCGTGATCGGAGGGGGCACCCGGTAAGACTCGGGGCATCTTCCGGTCCCAACTCGTGCTCAACGCCCGTAGGCGTGATCGGAGGGGGCACGCGGCGGAAGGAGTCCTGATGCCGTGGTCCCGCATGTGCTCAACGCCCGTAGGCGTGATCGGAGGGGGCACAGCGTAGGTCCCAAACCTCCCAGCCGCCACGACTTGCGGCCGTCGATTCACGCACCGCGCGGCGGCCGTCCGGGGCGGCTCCCGCCGCCCGGTTCCCGACCGCAACGGCGGCGCTCTCGGCCTGCGGACGCCGCTCGGAAGACCCGTTCACGCACCGCACGGCGCCGGCGGCGGCCTCAACCCGCTGCGGCGGCACAGCTTGCGACCGCGGCCGGCGTCGGCGGTCCGGCCGCACGGAGGTGCGTGAACCGGTCGGTCCGGTCGCTCGCCCTCCCGATTGTCGTCCCGGAACCGTCACAGCACCTCGAAGGTCGGCGGCGGGGCGGACCAGTCGCCGCCCTCGCCGCGGTTGCGGTCCCCGCCGGCGGCGTCCGCGGCCGGGGGCGTGCGTTCCTCCTGCGTGTCGCTGACCTTCGCGGCGCAGGTCCCGCACAGGGGCACGATCAGGAGGTCGTCCTCCGGCTCCAGCACCTCGGCCAACTCCCACCGCAGTTTCCGGCGGCCGGCCGCGTCCAGCCGGCAGCGGAACAGGCTGTACTGCACCCGCTCGCCGTAGCCCTCCAGCAGCTTCGCGCACCGCCGCAACCGCTTCGGGTCGCGGACGTCGTAGGCGACGAGGTGCCAGTTCATCGGAGACGATCGGCGGGTGCGATTCAGCGGATCCGCAGGCGGGCGAAGTGCCCCGGGCTGCCGGTCCACTCCTTCTCCAGCAGGCGGGCCTCCAGCTCGACGATCCGGCCCCAGGCTAGGCTGCGACCGGTGTGGGGGTGCCGGTAGCTCTCGTTCAGCCGCCGCTCGAACAGGCCGATCGCCTTCTTCCGCCCCTCCTCCGAGAGCCAGACGTGGCCGGGCCGCAGCTCGAAGTCCGCCGTCGGGTCCCATGCCCCGCGGTTCAGACTGCCGACCAGCGGCACGTCCCACAGGCTCGTGCGAAACAGCTCCTGCAGGTCCAGGACCAGCGGCGGGGCGGCGGACCGGGCCGTGTGGAAGAAGCCGAACGCCGGCTCCAGGCCCACGGCGATCAGCGTCCGCTCGCAGAGGGAGTGCAGCAGGGCGTAGCCGAAGGAGAGCAGGGCGTTGAACCGGTCCCGCGGCGGTCGGCGGGAGCGGCCGGAGAACCGCAGCTCCGCCGGCACGCCGCCGGCGAGAACGTTCCCGAGGGCGGCGAAGTAGTGCTTCGCCGCCATCCCTTCGAGGCCGCGGAGGGCGTCGGGGGAGTCCGCCCGGTCGATGCCGCTCAAGCAGGCGCGGATCCGGGCGAGGTCGTCCGCGGCGGCGGTCCGTCGCTCCTCGTCGCCCCGGGTGCCGCGGAGCAGGTAGCGGAGTTGGTTCTCGACCTTGGCGTGGGCCAGCCGGCGGGCGAGCGAGAACCGGAATCCGTCGTCGGCGAGGGCGGCGTACTGCCGGCGGCGCTGCCGGATGCGGCCGGGCGGGGCGAGGGTGCCGGCCGCCTTCCCGCCGGGGGTGAGCCACTGCACGGCGATCCCCTCCCGGACGCAGCCGAGGATCGCCTGCGTCGTCATCTGCGCGTGCCCGTGCAGGGCGACGGCGTCGACCTGGTGCATCGGGATCTTGGTCGCGGTCGCCTCCTCGCCGAAGCCGACCGCGACGACGAGGCTCCGCCCGCTGCGGGAGACGCGGGCGTCGGGGCTGGCGACGTGGACGACCCGGCCGTCGCGGTTGGCGGGGAACAGCCCGCCGCGGCCGTCGGCGACGACATGTTCAGTTGGTTCCTCGAGCGCCGGCCCCTGTTCCTCCCCGGCCCCCGGGACGGGCAGGCGGTCCTCCTCCGGCAGGCAGACGACGCGGAGGGAGCAGCGGGCGCACTTGCGGTCGTCGTCGGTGACCGGCGGGCGGTCGTCGGATCGGCGGAGTTCCCGGGCCCGGGCGACGGCGGCGGCGAGGTCGCGGCGGGCCGGTTCGTCGACCGGGACCCGCACGGTGACGCCGTCGGCGTGGTAGCGGACGCGGGCCTCGGCGACCGGCTCCCCGGCCTCTTCCTCGAGCAGCAGGGCGTAGGCGATCGCCTGGAGCCGGTCGCTGGGCCAAGCGGCCGGCGTACCCTTCCGCCCCCGAGCCCGCCCCTCCTGGCGGCAGCGGCCCCGTTTAAGTTCGTAGGCGACCCAGTAGCCGGTCCGTTCCCCAGGGGCCGGCCGCTTCCGGGCGGCGTCGACCTTGCCGAACAGGCCCAGCGAGTCCGAAGACAGTTCGAAGGACCGCAGTCCGGTGACGTCGCCGTCGTCGGGCAGGACCCGCTCGTGCAGTTCCCGCCCGGCGTAGACGCGGTCGTCGGCGACGAGCAGGTTCTCGACCTCCTCCAGGTAGAACAGCCGCTCGCAGTACTCGAGCGCGTGCAACGCCATCACCCGGAGAGGCGGTTCGTCGGCGACGGGCGGGGCGGGTGCGGTCACGCGGCTCCGCCGATCGCGACCGCGCAGGCCGGGAGGTTGGCGGCGGCCCCCTCCTCGATCAGGAAACGACCGCGGACCGTGTTGCCGCGATCTATGTGGTCCACCCACACCGGGAGGCTGTGGAACCCCGCGGGATCCGGGCGAACCAGCGTGACACGGTCCGGCGGCGTCGCGCGGTCGGTGACGGAGTCCACGAGGAAGCTGCTCTCGCCGAGCGACAGCCCGCCGGACCGACGGATCGACCGCGGCCGGTGCAGGGCGTCCCGGACGCGGGCCGTCAGCGGGCGGGGGGCCGCGTCGTCGCCGGTCTCCAAGTACGCCCACAGCGTGAGGCCGCAGAGCAGGTCCTGGTAGTCCGGGCGGAGGTCAACCAGTTCCTTGCCGCGACGCAGCTTGCGGAAGACCCGCGCCCGCTCCGGCTCGCCCTCCAGGGCGAGGGCCAAGCGGACGCCGCGGTGGTCTTCCTTCCGCTCGCGGGGGACGCCGACGAGCGAAAGGAGCATCCCGTAGACGGTCGCGGGCGGGGGGAGCGGATGGGTGTCCTGATACTCCCGGGAGGCGTCCGGCCGGAAAGAGCAGAACGGGACCTCCACGCGGAGCAGGAGGGGGGCGTCGTCGGGGGCGGTCTCGTCCGTCATTTCGCCCCCTTCGTCGCGGTCGCGTCGGCCTCCAGCCCCTCGGCGGCCCGGCGGATCGCCTCGCTGAACGCCGCCTTCACCCCGCTGTGGACGCTCGCGCCGGCCGCCTCCAGGTCCTCCAGCCTGGCGACCGGCAGAGCCGTCCCGACGATCAACTCGCCCGGCTCGACGTCCGGCTCCTCGCCGGCCGTGCGGGCGAGCAGCGGGGCGAGGGAGAGGTGGCCGTGCTCGTCCTCCTCGAAGCAGAGCAGCATCCGCGGGGCCGGGTCGGGCGTGACCCGCAGGACGACGGCCTCCGGCGAGAAGTCATAGAGGTAGCGGGCGTGGTTCCCGGCCACCCGCCGCAGGTTCTGCAGGCCCCGCAGCGTCCGCTCAGTCCGGCCGGCGGCGTCCTTCAGCAGTGAGCCGGGCGTGAGGGCGACGCTGTACTGGTAGCGGGTATCGTGGACCTCCGCGGCGTAGGGGATCGGGTCCTTCGCCTTCACCGCCGGGTTGGAGCCGGGGGAGGCGAAGTTGTGCGAGATCGTGCCCGGCCAGGGCGCGAGGCTGACGGCCCGGCAGACCTCCAGCGGGGCGCGGCGGTTCAGCGTCTCCTTTTTCGCGTGCATGAAGCCGAGCACGTCCGTGTCGATGAACTCTCCCGGCTTCTTGAATTCCTTATCCGCGAACTCGAACCCCGCGCCCGCGGGGCGGCGGTTGACGGACTCGGCGTCCTCGGCGTGCCAGACCTCCCGCAGGGCGTAGCGGATCGCCTCGGAGCTGACGGTGGAATGGATGCGGCCGCCGCGAATCACTTTCTGTAGTGTCGTGGCGTTGCCGTCGTTCTCCGCCCGGTTGTTGGCGGCGACGGCGCGGGCGGTGAGCAACGTGGCGAACAGGTGCGTGGTCATGCGGTTCTGCGGGCTTCGAGTGAGGCAAGGGGGGATGAATCAGTCTTCGGTGGGGGCGTTTTCGTCGGCTTCGCCCGAATCCTCGCCGGTCTGTTTGCTCTTACTTGAGTAGCTGGCGAGGGCGAGGAGGCCTAGATCGCGGGCCTGCTGCCAACGGTCCGGGTGGTCGATTAGCGCCCAGGAGAGGGCGGGGTTCTGCATTAGGGCGGCGGGGCGGTGGGAGCCGCTGCGGTTGCGGGTCTCGTCAGCGGTCAGCCGTCGGAGGCCGCGGGAGAAGAAGTCGCCGTAGAACTCCCGCGTCAGCGTCCGCGTCTTGCATCGCATCAGCCGGCGCCGCAGTTCCTCGTTGAGGTTGTCGATCCGGTCGCGGGCGTCCCGCTCCCCGCCGCGGCCGAGGGCTCGGAACTCATGGTGATACTGACGGCGGAGGCTGTCCCAGAACGCCTCCACGAACAGGCGTTCCTCCTCCCCGTCCCACATGCGGTCGTCCTGGATGAGAGCCATCAATCGTGCTTTCTGAGCGGGGTCGGGAGAACGGTCTTTGTGGTAGGAACCGGAGAGTTGGCGGAACCAGATCCGGGGGGGCGACTCGCCGGGGAACTTCGTCTTGCGGAGGAAGTCCAGTTCGTCCTCGTCCCACGGCAGCGGGACGGCGAGGTCGGCGTACCAAGGCCGACCGGCGGCGAGGTTGTCCCCGATCCGCCCTCGGCCGGTGGGGATCTTGACGAAGGTCCTCGGCGGCCCGTCCGGGGCCGCGTCCGGGTTCGCTTTGCGGACCGCGTAGACGTTCCCGAACTGATTCAGGACGAGGCGATACTTCTGAGCGGCGCGAGCCGTCGGGGCGACGTCGACGACGCCGCGGCGGACGGTCTGGTTCGCGTAGTAGCCGACCTTCCCCATCGCGACGACGCGGCACCCGGCCGGGGCGCCGGCCCGATGAACGTGCGCCCGCTCTTTCTCGGTGTTCGCCGCTGAGAGGAACCGCAGGGCCGCGTCCCCGAGGCTGGCGACCTCGGCGTCCCAGGGCTTCGCTTCCCGCCGGTGGAACGCGGCGGCGGCGGGCAGGTCCCGCACGTCCGGGACGACGACGACCCAGTTCTGCTGGCCCAGCGGCTTGGGCCCGCGGAGCTTCGCGTAGCGGCAGCCGATCGGGCCGAGCATCAAGAGCAGGGCGATCCGCGGCGGTCCCTCCCAGGCCCCCTCCGCCCCGTACCGGCCGGCCATCCCGGGGACCACCCACGAGGACAGGCCGATCGTCTTTTTGAACTCCCCCTTCCGGTCGAACAGGTCCGTGACGTCCTTATGCGGCTTGAGAATCAGCGCCTCCGGCGGGGCGGTCTCCCCAGCCTCCCGCTGCTTTTTGTTCAGCGGGTAAACCGGACGCTGGAACCGAACGGGCATCTCCTTCGCCCCGTCTTCGATCGAGACGATCAACTCCTCCGGCGGCGACTTCGCCTGGACGCGGGGGTGTTGCAGGAAGGTTTTGAAGACGCCGTTGTGCGTCGTGACCCGCCGCTGCGGGTTCGCCCGATCGGTCGCTTGATGGACGGCGGGCAGGTACAGCACGCCGCCGGGATGCTGCCATGCGTATTCCATCAGCTTCTGGAACGCCGCCCGCGGGCAGCCGGTCCAGCGGACGGTCACGGCGTCTTCGGTGAGGTCGCCGTCCTGCCACGTCAGCGGTTCGAGGGCCGCCCGCTCGTCGTTCCGCTCCGCCGCCTTCAGCGTGAGCCACAGCGCCGCCAAGCCGGCCCGCTCCGTCAGCCCCATGCCGGGGTCGGCGAGCGACCACGTGAGCGAACCGGACTTCTCGTCCGTTTCGGGGCCGGGCGGGGCGTCGCCTTCCGTTAGAGCACGTCGGCCGGGCACGGGGTCGCCTCCTTTCGAGCAAGGGACTGGGGATCGGCCCAGGAGAGGCCTGCGTCGGGGTCGTCATCCACCGCTCCGGGGAGCGTCACCGGCAGACCGGCGATCCGGTCCGCGGACAGCGGCGCCGATCCGCCGGCGTGCCGAGTCGGCAGCGGAACGGTCCAGGGGGCGAGTTTCTGCCGGGTCCAGCCCCGCGGCGGGGGGCCGCCGAGCGCCGCCTCAATCGCCGGCACGTCTTCGTGCACCAGCACAGTGACGGTAGATCCGGCGTCGCGGATCGCCCCCGGCTGCGTCAGCGGCCCGCCGTCCAACCAGTCTGAGGGGGCCGGGCGGATCTCGCCGCCGGCGAGGCGGTCCAGTTCCGCGGCGAGTTCATGCTGATTCCATGTCGTCCGCTGACCGGCGATCTCCCAGGACGCGGCCATCTCCGCCTGAAGCTCCTTGTCGCGGGCGTCGTCGGCGTTTGACTTGTACGGGTAGCCCTCGAACGGCAGCAGGAACGCGGGACGGGGGTCGTCGCCGGCGGCATAGCGGTTCAGCCGCCCGAGGCGCTGCACCAACGCCGGCAGCGGGCAGTTCGACGAGACCAGTAGGTCCGCGCTGACGTCCAGCGACATCTCGCAGACCTGCGTGGCGACGACCAGGGCCGGGCCGGGCGTCGCCCGCCGCGTTTTCTCCGGGTCGGCGTAGGCGAACGCGTCGAGCACCGCCCGTTGACGGTCGACACGGTCCCGGTAGCGGAACCGGCTGTGGTAGATCAGCGGCTCGCAGGGCAGGCCGCGGCCGGCGGCGTCGGCCGCGACCCGCACGGCGTCGGCGACGGTGTTGCACACCCACAGGACCTTCTCGTCCCGCTCCAGCGCGGCTTCGACCTCGCCCCAGGCGGAGGCCTCGTCGTCCAGGGGGGCGAGGTCGTAGCGGCGACGCCCTTCGAGCGCGGCGTCCCCCCGGACCGGTTCGCCCAGCCGATCGCCCAACACGGCCCGCAGAGCCGCCAGCCGGGCGGGGGGGAGCGAGGCGGTCATCAGCAGGACGGGCAGCCCGGGGAACGTCTCCAGGAACCGCAGCAGGCTGCCGAACAGCTGCCCGTCGTAGCTGTGGATCTCGTCGAAGACGTAGTACCCGGACAGTAGGCCGGGGAAGCCGGCGAGCGGGCGGAGGTGGTTCCCCGCCAGCCCCAGGACGGTGTCGACCGTGCAGACGACCGCCTGCCGCCCCCAGAGTTCGAAGGCTTCGAGCTTCTGGTCGGCGTCCTCCTCCGGGCGGTCCTTCCCCTCCGCGGCGGCGGTCTCCCAGAGCCCCTCCAGGTCGACGTCCCGCCGGCCGTGGATCAACGCCTGGGCGATCTCGCCGCGGCCGAAGACGTAATCCTCGTAGCCCGCGGACGCCGTGCCGGTGGTCGGGTAGGTGAAGATCGCCTTGCGGCCGGGGTACCGCTCGGCCCGCATCCAGGCGGCTGTGGTCTTGCCGTTGCCGGTGCCGGCCAGGACGAGCACGGCCGACTCCGGCCGATCCGCCACCTCCCGCTGGAACGGCCGGGGCGGCCGCCCCCCCAGCGACGCCTCCCAGACCGCCCGCGCCTCCGCCGCCGACAGCCGGCCCCCCGCCAGCGCGTCCCGCACGTACGCCGCCGGCGACCGCTTCGCCGCCGGCAACGCCGACCCGCCCACGTCCGCGGCGATCAGCAGGGCTTTCAGGAGCGCCAGCCGACGCTTCGGGGCGTGCTTCCCCAGCGCCGCCCAGCGGTCCACCGCGTTCTGCCAGCAAGCCGCGAACGAATCGTCGACCGCCGGGGCGTCGGCGAACGGGTCGTCGGTCACGAGGTCGACCGTCCGGGCCCCCCGCCTCGGGGGGGCCGCCGCGGCGAAGCCGAAGGTCCGCAGCAGCCGGGCGGCCCAGTCCAGCAGGGACCGCACCTGCGGGTCATGCAGGGGGATCTTCAGCGTCGGGCCGGTCCCCTGTTCGTTTACGCCATGATCGTTCGTCACCTTACGGTGGTGGCCGGCGACGGCGAGGACCGTCAGCAGCGCGTCCGTCTCCCCCAACGTGTCCCGCAGCCAGTCGCCGAACATCGCCCCGTCCCAGAGCATCCAGAAGCTGACCGCTTCGTGCCGCAGCGCCTGCCGGGGGATCTCCCCGAACCGGCGCGGGCCGAGCAGTCGCTGGAAGTGGTCGTTGACCTTCCCGAGGTCGTGCAGCAGGGCGGCGAGTTCGAACAGCGGACGCAGCTCGAACTCCAGGACCCCGCGGCTCGTCCCGGCGGCGAGGGCGAGGTCGTCCGCGGACGCCTCCCAAACCGCCCGGGCCGTCTCCCACACCTCGGCGCAGTGCTCCGCGACCGTCGGCGGGGCCGGCCGGCCCTTCGTCGGGCTCTTGGCGAGCGGCTTCGTCATCGTCCCGCTCCGGCTTCCGACGGATCGGGGGTCCACGGCGTGAAGATCCCGCAGCCCATCGCCCGGCGGCCGCCGAGGCCCCAGGTCTGCACCTGCACGCTCTCCGCCGCCGTCAGGCCGGTCAGCCGCAGCTCGTAGCCGACGATCTCCCGGCCCCGGATCCGGAGGGTGCGGCGGACGGGCTCGGTCGTGCGGTCGCCGTCCCGCTCCCTGGCCCGGTCGGGGATCGTCGCGTCGACCTCCGCGGAGATGCCCAGTTCCGCCAACTGCCGGCGGGCCGCAGTCAGGAACGCCGCCGGGGAGGGCGGGCCGCCGCCGGTCGGCTTGATTGTGACCAGCCGGCTCCGCAGGGCCGGCGCCGGCGCCAGCGGCTCCACCCGCGGCGGGGCGAGGGAGACAGCCGTCCCCGCCACCTCCAGCGTCCGCCCAGCCAAGGGCAGGAACTTCCCGATCCGGCCGGACGGGCAGCGGATCGTGAGGCTGCTCCAGCCCATCAGTCGCACCGTCCGCCCGCCGATCTGCCGGCCGCGGATCGGGTGGACGCCGACCCGCGGCGGGTCGCCGGGCCGGTGCGTCCCGCCCTGGTCGTGCACCCCCGGCACCACGGCCGCCACGGCCCCCAGCAGCGGGCGCCCGTGATCGACCGGCAGACTCGTCCCGCCGGCGATCGGGAACGCGAGGTCGACGACGGGGTCCGGCCAGGGCGGGCGGGGCGGAATCGTACGATCTTGAAGTGAGACATCAGGCTGCGGGGCCATCAAACGTCCTCCGTGGGGTGAAACTGATATTCCCGAAGCTGAGCTTTCAGGGTCGCTAAACCGCGCCCGGCACGCTGGTCGATCGCCTGCCGGCTAACCCGTTCTTTCTTCGCCAGGGCGGCGACGCCGAGGTTCCCGCCGACGATTTTGAACCGGGTCGTGATGGCTTCCTGCTGTTCGACAGGGAGCGACGCCAGGGCCGCTTTCAACGCCTCTTCCCGCTCGGTGGCCAGAAGTTGGTCGAGAGGATTCGGCAAGTTTCCCACGCAGCCGCGAAAATCGGTTGAGAGCAGTCGAATTGCTACTTCTCCTCGTTTGGGTACGGGTCTCGGCCCTGAAGAACCCTTCGCGTCTTGGCCGCTTTCAAAGCGTTTCGCAGATGAAAACGAGCGTTTCCGAAGACCCACCTGCGAGGATCCCGGATCGTCCGTCCTCGCATTTGCGTGCGGAGTCGGAGAAAGACTTCGCCAAAGTGCTCCTCCGGCTCCGCCCTCCACGACCGTGCAAGCCGCTTGGCCGCTGGCGAAGTGATGAAGTCGTTGAGCGCGGCGGCGACGGACGCGAGTTGGACGGAGTCTGAGAGCACCACTCTTCTCATAAGGAGGTTCTGGGCGTACTATCAGAAAATCCTGCTCGGCGGGATGCAAGGTGGTACTTTCCGCCTCGCGATCATTCACGCCCACGGGCGTTGAGCACAGAAGTGTGGTTCTCGAAGCCTGCTTCTCCTTGAACTTTCGATGACGCCCACGGGCGATCTTCATGACTCATATCTCCCCGTCGCCGCCCGCAGGTCGGCGGCGATCTAATTTCTCAGCTCCGGCGGCTCTAGAACCTCCGCCCGCGGGCCGAAGCTGAGGACCCAGGCCCCCACCTCCTCGAAGGCGCTCAGTTCCAGGCTGAGCGTCAACGAGCCATCCGGCAGGACATCCACCCGCTGGCTGTCGTGCCAGCGGCCGGCGGCGACGTAGCGGGCGGCGTCGGGGGCGAACCGAACCCGGACAGTCCGCGTCGGGCCGTCCGACTGCCACACGCCGAAGCTGCCGGCGTGGGCGACGCGGAGGTCGAAGTCCGCCGGCGGGTCGAACCGCTCCGGCGTCGCCTCCGCCTCCTCGATCCGGTCCACGCGGAAGGTCCGCTGCTCGCCGTGCTTGCGCGAATGGGCGTGCAGGTAGAGCCGGCCGCGGTGCCAGACCAGCCCCAGCGGCTCGACCGCAAAGCGATCCGTCTCCCCGGTGGAGCCGCTGCGGTAGCGGATCTCCGTCACCCGGCGTTCCTCCCGGCCGAGCATCACCGCGTCCAGGGCCGGTCCGCGGTCGGCGAGGTCCGCGGTGCCGGGGGCGGTGGCCAGGAACCCGCCGCTCAGGCCGTTCAGGCACGCCAGCGCCTTTTCGCCCAAGTGGGCCCGCACCTTCGCCAGCGCGCGATCCAGCGCCTCCCAGATGAACGTGCCGCGGAGCGAGGCGAGCAGCGGCCGGGCGAGGTGCAGGGCGGCGGCCTCGTCCCAGGCGAACGTCAGCGGGGGCAGCCCCTCGGGCGAGGCTAGCCGCCAGGTCTTCTCGCCGCGGTAACCGCTTTCGCAGCGGACCGGCAACCCGGCCTTCTCCATCGCCTCAAGGTCGCGGCGGAGGGTCTTCTTGCTGACGCCCAGCTCGCCGCACAGGTCGTTGAGCGTGGCGCCGCCGTCCCGGGAGAGCAGCCGTCCGTAGAGGGCGAAGCGGGCGGCGGGGGCGGCGTCGGCCACAATCGGCGTCGGGTGAGAACTGATGTACGCCCGGCACGCTATCGGGGGGCCGCTCCCGCCGCACGCTCACCCGGGACAACCGGCGGGAGGGTGATTCACACACGAGGGTGGGGAGTGATGCCTCAAGGGCGTCCGGTCCGTCGGAGCTAAACGCAGCCTCGATCGAAGGCACTGTGGGATGAGGCCGGCGACGCCGCCGGCCGTTTCTCATTCCTCCCACCCGAAGCCGCCCCGTGCCCCGAATCCCCCTCCCGCCGCGGCTGGCCGCCGC
>NZ_JBINJD010000050.1:0-30994 GCF_043951915.1 Alienimonas sp. DA493
GTCGCCGTGCCCGAAGTCGCCGTGCCCGAAGTCGCCGTGCCCGAAGTCGCCGTGCCCGAAGTCGCCGTGCCCGAAGTCGCCGTGCCCGAAGTCGCGGCGTCGGACGGCGCCGCCCGGGGCGACTCGTAGACCGAGAGCGGGAAGCCGCCGTCCCGGACGAACCCGCGGAAGAACCGCAGCCGCCTTATTGAGTAATGCGTCGCCTCGTAGCCGCAGAACGCGAACCGTTCGAACCCGCGGTCCCGCAGGTGGTCGAAGGCGAGCCGGGCGACCGCCCGGTCGTCCGTGTCGATGCGGGGGATTCCGACGAACGCGTGCCGGCAGCGAACGTCCACGACCGGGACCCCCAGCGCCCGCAGTCGTCCGACGGAGTGGTCGTCGACGCGGGCGATCACTCCGCGGACGGACGACGCCTCCAGCCAGTCGGGGGGCGTGTCGTCAATCGACATCTCCTGGTGAAGCAGCGACCAATTCGCCTGGGTCCGAGCGTACCGCGCCACCCCTTTGAGGAGTTCCCGACCGTAGGAACGAGACGATTCGATGAGCAGGGCGACGTTGTCTCGCGGGCGGCGGCTCATGATGGGCGGCGTGTCGCAATTTCTTAGCGCGGTGTCGCAGGACATCATCGACAGATCCGGCCTCGACATCAATATTCGTTCACCCGTCGCGCCCCGGCGTCCGGCCCGCGCCGTAGGATCCCGCGGCGAAGAGTCAGTCCGCCCCCCGGTCCATCCCCCCGGCTCCGTGATACGAACTGTCCCGACCGCAGCGATGCTCGCGACGCTGTTCGCGAGCGGGATCGGCCCGCAGATCGCGGTCGGCGACGACCGTCCGACCGGGGAGCAACTCGAATTCTTCGAACGCGAGATCCGGCCGCTGCTTGCGGAGCACTGCTACGAATGCCACAGCGCCGCCGCGGAGCGGCTGGAGGCGAACCTGCTGCTGGACAGCCGGGCCGGGCACCTGGCGGGGGGGGACTACGGGCCGTCAATCGTCCCGGGCGACGCCGACGGCAGCCTGCTGATCGAGGCGGTGCGGTACGAGTCGTACGAGATGCCGCCGAAAGGGCAGCTCGCTGAGGAAGAGATCGCGGCGCTGGTCCGCTGGGTCGAGATGGGGGCGCCGTGGCCGGACGAGGCGGCTCCGGTCGCCGAACGGGCGGGCGACGCGTTCGATCTGGAACGGCGGAAGGAGGAGCACTGGTCTTGGCAGCCGGTCGCCGCCCCGGCGATCCCGGAGGTCGCCGACCCGGCGTGGCCGCACGGCGAGATCGACCGCTTCGTGCTCGCGGAACTCGACGAGGCGGGACTGGCGCCCGCGCCCGACGCCGACCGGACGGCTCTGCTGCGGCGCCTGCACTTCGATCTGATCGGGCTGCCGCCGACGCCGGAGGACGTCGAGGCGTTTCTCGCCGACGACCGCCCGGGGGCGTTGGAGCGGGTCGTGGACCGGCTGCTGGCCTCGCCGCACTTCGGGGAACGCTGGGCGCGTCACTGGCTCGACCTGGTGCGCTACGCCGAGTCGCGCGGCCACGAGTTCGACAACGACGCGCCGAACGCCTTCCAGTACCGCGACTACGTCATCCGGGCGTTCAACGCCGACGTGCCGTACGACCAGTTCGTCCGCGAGCACATCGCCGGCGATCTGCTCGAGGAGCCGCGGCGGCATCCGACCGAGGGGTTCAACGAGTCGGTCCTCGGAACCGGCTTCTGGTTCCTGGGAGAATGGGTGCACTCGCCGGTGGACACCCGGAAGGACGAGGCCGACCGGTTCGACAATATGATCGACGTCGCCTCCAAAACCTTCCTCGGCGTCACGGTCGCCTGCGCCCGTTGCCACGATCATAAATTCGACGCGATCTCGACGGCGGATTATTACTCGCTCTCCGGCTTCCTGCAGAGCAGCGACTACCGCCAGGTGCGGTTCGAGTCGATGGAGCAGAACCGCCGCGTCTCCGAGCGGCTCGCCTCCGTCGACGCGAAGTACCGGCGCCGGCTCGTCGAGTTGCTCGAACGGCGCGGCGTCCGGCGGCCGTCGGAGACGGGCGGCCTCAAAGACGAGGCGGTCGTCGTCGACTACGCCGATCTTCCGCAGAGCCTGTACCTGCAGGACGGCTTTCTGTTCGGCCCCTCGCCCCGGCCGGCGGGCGCGCCGCATCTCTCCGCCGCGGCGGACGAGGTGACGGTGGCCCGCTTCGGCGCCGCGGTCAGCGACCCGATCTGGTCCGGACTAGAATCCGTCACGGAGGGGACGGTGCACAACCGCAGCGAACTCGCAAAGCTGCCGAAAAGCGGCCGGACGCTCCGTTCGCCGACGTTCGAGCTGAAGGACGGCGTCGTCAGTTGCCGGATCGACGGGGCCGGGCACGTCGTCGCCTGCGTCGACTCACATCGACTCGTGGCCGGGCCGCTCCACAAGGAGACGATCGTCGCGGTCAAGCCCGACCGACGGTGGACGACGCTGAACCTCTCCCGCTACGTCGGCCACCGCCTGCACCTGGAGTTCGTCCCGGCGGCGGACACGCGGATGACGGTCCGAATGGTGGTGCAGGGGCTCGACGCCGACGGGCGGGCCGACCTCGACCGACGGCTGGCCGCGCTCGATCAACCGGCCGAGGAGTACGCCCGGGCGGCCGAAGCCGTCCTGAACGCCGACGAGGCGGCCGCGGAGATCGTCCGCGCCTGGCGGGCGGAGCGCGACCGGCTCGCCTCGCAGATCGTCCGAACGTCGCGGTTGGCCCCCGCGATGATGGACGGGTCCGGCGAGGACGGCCGCATCCTGATTCGGGGGAACCCCTCGAAGCCGGGGGACGTAGAGCCGCGGCATTTCCTGACGGCGATCTCCGGCGACGATCCGCTGCCGATCCCCTCGGGAAGCGGGCGGCTGGCGCTCGCCGACGAGATCACGGCTCCCGACAACCCGCTCACCGCGCGGGTCGTCGTCAACCGGGTCTGGCATCACCTGATGGGACGCGGCATCGTGCCGACCGTCGACGACCTCGGGGTCCTCGGGCAGCGGCCGACGCACCCGGAGTTGCTCGATCACCTCGCCGCCCGGTTCCTGGAGGACGGACAGAGCCTGAAGGGGCTAATCAAGTCGGTCGCGCTGTCGCGGACCTATCGGATGTCGAGTTACGCCGACCCGGCCGCGCTCGCCGTCGATCCGAACAACGAGCTGTGGCATCACCGTCCGCCGCGGCGCCTGCAGGGCGAGGCGATCCGCGACGCCCTGCTGGTCCTGTCCGGCCGGTTCGACCCGACGGCCTTCGGGCCGCCGGTGCCGATCCACCTGACGCCGTTCATGGACGGCCGCGGGCGGCCCGCGGTCAACGGGCCGCCGGACGGCGACGGCCGGCGATCGGTGTACGTCGCCGTCCGCCGCAATTTCCTTTCGCCGTTTATGCTGACGTTCGACACGCCGGCCCCGTTCAGTTCGATGGGCCGGCGGAACGTCTCGAACGTGCCCGCCCAAGCGTTGATTCTGCTTAACGACCCTCTCGTGGCGGACCTGTCGCGGCAGTGGAGCGAACGAGCGTTGGCCGCGACGCCGGGGGCTGACGACGACGCGACGGCGCGGCGGCTCGAGCGGATGTACCTGTCCGCGTTCGGCCGGCGGCCGACCGACCGGGAGCGGGGGGCGGCGTCCCGGTTCCTCGCCGCTCGGGCGTCGGAGCGGGGCGTCGCGCCGGACGACGCGTCGCTCTGGGCCGATTTCGCCCACGTGTTAGTGAACACGAAGGAATTTATCTTTCTCCGATGAGCGACCGCCTTCCGATGAACGACGCCGGCGCCTATCCCTGCGGACGGGTCGGAACCCGGCCCGCGACGCGTCGCGAGATGCTGGCGCGCTGCGGGAGCGGGTTCGGGGCGCTCGCGTTGGCCGCCCTCGGCCGCGACAAAGCGTTCGCCGCCGTCGCCCCCGGCAGCCCGGACGCCCCCGGCAGCCCCGACGGCCCCGCCGCGCCGGAGCCGGGCCGGGCACGGGCCGCACCACGAGGTGCGGGCGAAGAACGTGATCTTCCTGTACATGGACGGCGGCCCGTCGCAGGTCGACACCTTCGACCCCAAGCCGGCGCTGACGAAATACGACGGCAAAGACCCCGGCGGGCTGTTCGACGTCGAGCCGACGCAGTTCAACAACAACGGGACGGTGCTCGCCAGCCCGTGGAAGTTCAAGCAGCACGGGGAGTCCGGCATCCCGGTCAGCGAGTTGTTCCCCCACGTGGCCACTTGCGTGGACGAGCTGGCGGTGATCCGCTCCATGACCTCCCAGTTCCCGGAGCACACCTTCGCCAATTACTTCCTGCACACCGGCAGCGGGTTGCAGGGCCGCCCCAGCATGGGGGCCTGGGCGACCTACGGGCTGGGCAGCGAATCGCAGAACCTGCCCGGGTTCGTGGTGCTCAACGGCGGGCTGATCCCGCCGGGCGGGCTGGACTGCTTCGGCAGCGGCTTCCTGCCGGCCAGCTATCAGGGCTCGATCTTCAAACCGTCCGGCACGGGCGTGGCGAACATCAAGCCGAACGAGCCGACGCCCGCCCGGCAACGCGAGAAGCTCGACCTGATCGCCGAACTGGACGGTTTCGCGGCCGAGCAGTTCGGCGCCCACGACAGCTTGGAGTCGGCGATCCGCAACTACGAACTCGCCTACGCGATGCAGATGGCCGTTCCGGAGGTGATGTCGATCGCCGACGAGCCGGCGTACCTGCGGAAGCAGTACGGCATGGAGGCGAAGGACGAGCACACCCGCACCTACGCCAGGCAGTGCCTCATCGCCCGGCGGATGGTCGAACAGGGCGTGCGGTTCGTGGAGCTGACCTGCCCCAACGTCGCCGGCGACCGCTGGGACCAGCATTCCAACCTGAAAAAGGGCCACGAAAACAACGCCCGGGCGGTCGATCAGCCGATCGCCGCGTTGCTCAAGGACCTCCGGCAGCGGGGGCTGCTGGACGAGACCCTGGTGGTGTGGGCCGGCGAGTTCGGCCGCACGCCGTTCGCCCAAGGCAAGAACGGCCGCGACCACAACCAATACGGGTTCACCGTCTGGATGGCCGGCGGGGGCGTCAAACCGGGCGTGATTTACGGAGCGACCGACGAGTGGGGTTATAAAGCCGTCGAAAACCGGGTCGAGATGCACGACCTCCACGCCACCATGCTGCACCTGATGGGCGTGGACCACACCCGCTCCACGTTCCGGTTCGGCGGCCGCGACATGCGCCTGACCGACGTGCACGGCCACGTCGTAGACGGGGTGATCGCTTGACCGTCCCGCCGCCGCTCGCGTTCCTCTCCGCCGGGGACGCGGTTTTCGGCGACGGCGGCCCGCGGGTGCGCCTCGGGGCCGTCGACCTGACGGTCGCGGCGGCTTATCTGTTCGGCATCGTGGCGGTCGGCCTGCTCGCCGCGTGGCGTCACAAGCGGCGGGCGGGGGCGGCCGAAGAATACTTCCTGGCCGGGAAGAGCCTCGGTTGGGCGAGCGTCGGCCTGGCCCTGTTCGCCACGAACATCTCCACGCTGCACCTCGTCAGCCTCGCCCAGAACGGGTTCGACACCGGCCTGCTGTACGGCAACTTCGAGTGGATGGCCGGCTTCACGCTCGTGGCGCTCGGGCTGTTCTTCGCGCCGTTCTACGTCCGCTCCGGCATCGCCACGCTGCCGGACTTTCTAGAACGGCGGTACAACCGCGTCTGTCGGGACGGGCTGGCGTTCGTGTCCGTGCTGACGGGGGTCGTGATCCACATCGCGTTCGCCCTGCTGACCGGCGGGATCATTCTGGAGGAACTGCTGGGGATCCCGATGATGGCCAGCGTCGTCGTGCTGTGCGCGCTCACGGGGTTGTATACGATCGTCGGCGGGCTGCTGGCGGTCGTCGTCACGGAGTGCATTCAAACCGTCGTGCTGCTGGCCGGCGCGGCGCTGATCACGGCGCTGGCCTTCTGGAACCTCGGCGGGACGGCCGAGGCCCCGGGCGGGTGGGACGGGTGGGCGAACCTGACGGCGGTTCTGGAACGGGAGGGGGAGACCGAAAAACTGTCGATGCTCCGCCCGCACGGCGACGCGGACGGCATGCCTTGGTACGCCGTGCTGCTGGGCTACCCGGTGCTGGGGATCTGGTACTGGTGCGCCGACCAGACGATCGTGCAGCGCGTACTGGGGGCCAAGGACGAGGACCACGCCCGGCGGGGACCGATCTTCGCGGGCGTGCTCAAGATCCTGCCCGTGTTCCTGTTCGTGCTGCCCGGGCTGCTGGCCTACGCCCTGTACCGGGACGGCCGGCTGGACCTGTCGATGCTCGTCGAGGACGGCGAGGTCCGCTCCAAAGGGATTTACGCGAGCATGATTACGGAGCTGCTCCCCCCGGGCCTGCGGGGCGTGCTGGTCGCGGCCCTGATGGCGGCGTTGATGAGCACCGTCTCCGGAGCGCTCAATTCAATCTCCACGTTGATCAGCTACGACGTCGTCCGGCGGTTCCGGCCGACGATCGGCGACCGGGCGCTGGTCCGGGCCGGGCGGGTTTCCGCCGGCGCCGCCCTCGTGCTGGCGGTCGCGCTGGTGCCCGCGTTGAACCTGTTCACGAGCATTTTCGAGGGGATGGCGAGCATCATCTCGCACGTCGCGCCGCCGATCACGGCGGTCCTCGTGCTCGGGGTGTTCTGGCGGGGGGCGAGCGGCCCGGCGGCGGCCGCGACGCTGATCGGCGGGTCGCTGCTGGGCGTCGCGGTGTTCGCCCTGAATACGCTGCGGCCGGACAACCCGCTCAATCAGCTCCCGGGCGGATTTATGATGATGGCGTTCTACCTGTGCGTCCTCTGCATTGCCGCTCAGGCCGCACTGAGTCTGCTCTGGCCGGACCCGCCGCGGGAGCCGTCCGCCGCGGGTCTCGCGGAGGGCGGCGCAGCGCACGGGGCGCCGATTACCGGGCCGCCTCTCACCGGGGCCGACCTCGCTTGGGAGACCCCGCTGGCCGCGTTGAAGATCCCGGGGCGCTCCCGGCTCGGCGACCCGCGGTTGCTGTCCGCGGGACTCGTCCTGGCGATGGTCGTTCTGTATTCCCTGTTCCGCTGACCGACGGTTTTTAATGCTCGAACGCCGACGCCTCGGCCGGACGGAGATCGACGTCAGCGTGCTGTCGATCGGCGGGCTGTATACGTCCTCGCTGGGCGGCGGGAACGACGAGACGGCCCGGATCGTGCGGCGGGCGGTCGACCACGGGATCAACGCGATCGACACCGCCCCGGCCTACGCCGACAGCGAGGCGACCGTCGGCCGGGCGATCGCGGGCCTCGACGCCCCGCTGATCGTGACCACCAAAATCGGCGGTCGCCCGCAGCCGTTCGACGCGCAGGACGTCCGCGGGCTGCGGCGGTCCTTGGAGGAGAGCCTGCGGCTGCTGGGGCGGGACGCGATCGACGTGCTGATGATCCACGAGCCCGACCGCCCGGGGCAGTACCCGTGGTGGACGAGCTACGCCCCGCTCGCCGGTCCCGTGCTGGAGTTGATCAACGAACTCAAAACCGCGGGCGCGGTCCGGTACGTCGGGCTGGCGGGCACGACCGTGACGGAACTGACGGCGCTGGTGAAAAGCGACCGGTTCGACGTGGTCCTCACCGCGTTCAATTATAACGCCCTGTTCCGGGAGGCCGCGGACGCCGTCCTTCCCGCGGCGGCGGAGCGAGACATGGGAGTCGTGATCGGCTCGGCGTTCGGTCAGGGGTTTCTGACGCGTCGCGCCGACCGGGAGGTCCGCGAGCAGCCGATCTGGCTGGCGGACGCGCGTCGGGAGCAGTTGCTGGCGTACTACGACCTGCTCGACCAGGCCGCGCTGCCGGCGCACGAATTGTGTTTGCGGTTCGTCTTGGCGAACCCCGTCGTCTCCACCGTCCCGATCGGCTGCAAAACGGTCGAGCACCTGGAGGCGAGCGTCGCCGCGGCGGCAAAGGGGCCGCTGCCGGACGACGTCGTCGCTCGCCTGGACGAGATCGCCGCAATGGTTCCGCGGCGCCCGTTCGAGGAGCCGATGATCCTGCCCCTCGGCAAGAGGTATTTCGGACCGGGGATCGCCAACGTCGGCGCCGCGGCGCCGGTGGGGCGACTTCACGCTCATTCGGAGACCGATTAGATGTTTCGCCCGTTCGCCGGTCGGCCGCGGCTCGCGTCGAACCTCGCCGGTCTCACGCCGTTCGGCCACGCGTTAGTCGGTCTGACCCTCGTCGGTCTGATCGCCGAGACCGGGACGGCCGCCGACCGGCCGAACGTCGTCCTGCTGCTGGCGGACGATTTGGGGTACGGCGACCTGTCCTGCTTCGGCAGCCCCGCCGTGGAGACGCCGCATCTGGACCGGCTCGCCGCGGAGGGGGTGAGGATGACCCGGTTCTACGCCGCCTCGGCGGTCTGCACGCCGACGCGGGCCTCGGTCCTCACCGGGCGCTACCCGCTGCGGTTCAACATCACGCGGCACTTCAGCGACGTGCGCCGCTGGCTACCGGAGTCGGCGACCACCGTGGCCGAACTCCTCCGGGGGGCGGACTACCGGACTGCACACGTGGGCAAGTGGCACCTCGGCGGCCTGCACGTCGACGACCTGCAGCCCGGCGGAGAGGGCCGCCGCCTCGAGAATCAGCCGGGGCCGCGGCAGCACGGGTTCGAGGTCTATCAAACGCAGATCGAACAGCAGCCCCTCCGCGGCCGCATGGGGCGGGACCGCACCCTGTTCCGGGAGGGCGGGACGGTCCTGCTGCGGAACGACCGGCGGGTCGGTCCGGACGATCCGTACTACGAAAAACACCTCACGGACGCGAACGGCGACTTCGCGGTCGAGACGATCGAGCGTTTGGCGGCCGAGCCCGAACCGTTCTTCCTGAACGTGTGGTGGCTCGTCCCCCACAAGCCGTACGAGCCCGCCCCGGAGCCGCACTGGTCCGCCGCCGCCGCGGACGAAGGCGACGAGATCAGCGACGACCAGCGACGGTTCCGGTCGATGGTGCGACACATGGACGCCAAGGTCGGCCGGATCCTGGACGCGTTGGACCGGCTGGGGATCGCGGAGAACACGTTGGTCCTGTTCGCCAGCGACAACGGGGCGGCGTACGAAGGATACGTCGGCGATCTGAAGGGCGGGAAAACCGACCTGCACGACGGCGGGTTGCGGGTCCCGATGATCGCCCGGTGGCCCGCCCGGATCCCGGCCGGCCGGACGTCTGACGCGTTCGCCCACACCAACGACCTGCTGCCGACGATCTGCGCCGCGGCCGACTTCGCACTGCCGGACGACCTGCAGCTCGACGGGCTCAACCTGCTCCCCCACCTGACGGGCGGTCCCCCGCCGACCGCCGAGGAACGGGGGACGGTCTTCTGGCAGCTCGACCTCTACAGGCACATGCAGCGCCACGAACCGAAGCCGAAACCGTACGCGACCGAGGTCGCGATGCGGGGCGATTGGAAGCTGCTCGCCCTCGACGGGAAGCCGGTGGAACTGTTCGACGTCGGGGCCGACCCGAACGAGCGGCGGAACCTGCTGGACGAGCGACCGGAGGTGGCGGCGTCGCTGGCCGCCGAGCTTCGGGCCTGGCTCAACGAACCGCGGACGCCCCGCCCGTCCGGCGAAAGGAGCGAACGATGACGGGCCGAGCAATGACGGGCCGAGCAATGACGGGCCGAGCAATGACGGGCCGAGCAATGCCGGGTCGAACGCTGCCGACGGGGCTCAAACTGCTGGCGCTGGTCGCGTCGCTCGTCGCTCCGCGAACCGCCGCGGACGCCGCCGGCCCGGAGCGACCGCCCAATCCGGAGCGGCCGCCCAATATCGTGTTCGTCATGGCCGACGACCTCGGGCCGGGCTGGGTGGACCTCGACGGGACGAACCCGGACCTCAACACCCCCAATTTGCAACGGCTGGCGAGCGACGGGATGACGTTCACCCGGGCCTACGCGGCGGCCCCGGTGTGCTCGCCGACCCGCGCGGCCTGCATCACCGGCCTGGCGCCGGCCCGGATCGGTCTGACGACCCATATCCCGGGCATCGCGGGCAACGTCCGCCCCGGACCGGAGGGCGGCCCCCGCGACGCGGAGTCGCTCGATCACCTCCCCCTCGACCTCCCCAGCTACGCACGCGAACTTAAAAAACTGGGCTACACGACCGGCTTCATCGGAAAGTGGCACCTCGCCGGCGAGGGGTCGATCGGCACGAAGGGCGGCGTCGTCAGCCGCGACTACCAGCCCGAGCGGTACGGGTTCGACGTCAACGTCGGCGGGTGCGCGTACGGCCAGCCGCGGTCCTGGTTCGACCCCTACCGGAACGCGACGATCCCCGACCGCGAGCCGGGCGAGTACCTCACCGACCGACTGGGCGACGAGGCGGCTGATTTTATTGAGGCGAACCGAAACCGCCCGTTCCATCTCTCGCTGTGGCCCTACTCGGTGCACACGCCGATCAAGGCCCCGCGGGATCTGGTCCGAAAGAACGGCGGCAGCGCCTATCGGGCGATGGTCGAGTCGCTGGACGGGGCCGTCGGGAAGGTGCTGGACGCGCTGGAGGCCACCGGGAACCGCGACCGCACGCTGGTCGTGTTCTACTCCGACAACGGCGGACACATCCCGACCGCCGGCCTGGCCGATAAGAAGGCCTCGCTGCTCGAAGGTGGCCTGCGGGTCCCGATGATCGTCCGTTGGCCGGGCGTGATCGAACCGGGGACGACCTGCTCGGTTCCGGTGACCAGCATGGACTTCTTTCCCACCTTCGTCCGGGCGGCCGGCGGATCGCCGTCCGCAGAGGTCCCGTCGGACGGGGTCGACCTGACGCCGCTGTTCCGCGGCGCCGACCGTCTGGACCGCGACGCCCTGTACTGGCACTTCCCGCACAATCGCATGGAAGTCTCTTACTATATGGGCAGCGTGATCCTCGAAGGCAATTGGAAGTTTTATCTGGGGCACGGCGTGATCGAGGACGCCCTGTTCAACCTGCAGACCGACCCCGGCGAGACCCGCGACGTGTCGGCGGACTTCCCGGACCGGGCGGAACGGATGCGTCGCAAGCTCGAAGGCTGGCTCGCCGACACGTCCGCCCGGATGCCCACGCCCCCTCGCCACGCCCCCTCGAAGGTGCGATGAAAAGTCCGATGAAGAGCGCCTCACGACTGTTCGTCCGTTCGCTCGCCGTCGCGGCGGCGCTGTCGCTGGCGGCCGCGGGCCGGGCGGACTCCCCGCCGAACGCGGATCCTCCGCCGAACGTCGTGCTGATCTTCGCCGACGACCTGGGATACGGGGATCTGGGGTGTTACGGGGCGACTCATGTGAACACGCCCCACATCGACCGCCTCGCCGCGGAAGGCCGGCGGTTCACCGACGCCCATTCGGTCTCCGCGGTTTGCACGCCGTCCCGCTACGCGCTGCTCACGGGGCGGTACCCGGTGCGGGCGAACGGCGGGCGGGGCGTGTGGGGACCGGCGCCGATCGACTCGCCGTTGCTGATCGAGCCGGACCGACTCACGATCGCGGACGTCTTTAAAAAGCGAGGGTACGCCACGTCCGCCTTCGGGAAGTGGCACCTCGGGTTCAAAACCGAAAAGAACGACTGGCAAGTCCCGCTCCGGCCCGGTCCGCAGGACCTCGGGTTCGATTACTACTTCGGGGTGCCGGTGGTGAACAGCGCCCCGCCGTACGTCTATGTGGAAAACGACCGCTTGGTCGGCGGCGACCCCGCCGACCCGCTGGTCCACCTCGGCCGGAACGCGAAGGGGACCGTCCCGCTGACGCCGATCCCGCCGGAGGCCGCGCAACGGAGCCCCAACCAGTTCGCCGGGGCCGAGGCCGCCCACGCCCTGTTCAACGACTACCAGGTCGGCACGACGCTCGCGGGGAAGTCGGTCGCGTGGATCGAGGAGCACGTCGAGGGACGCGGGGACGACCCGTTCTTCCTGTACCTCTCGACGACGAACGTCCACCACCCGTTCACGCCGGCGGAGCGGTTCCAGGGGACGAGCGAGGCCGGGCTTTACGGGGACGCGATCCACGAACTCGACTGGATCGTCGGCGAGGTCCTCGCCTGTCTCGACCAGAACGGGCTCGCCGGGGACACGCTGGTGATCTTCACCAGCGACAACGGCGGGATGTTCAACATTGGCGGGCAGGCCGCCTTCGCGGCCGGCCACCGGCAGAACGGGGACCTGCTCGGCTTTAAATTCGGCGTGTGGGAGGGCGGGCACCGCGTGCCGCTGATCGCCCGCTGGCCGGGCCGCATCCCCGCCGGGACGGTCTCCGACCAGTTGCTCGGCAACGTGGACCTGCTGGCGACCTTCGCGGCGCTGACCGGGTTCGAGCTGACCGACGAACGGCGGGCGGACAGCGTGAACATGCTCCCCGCCCTCGTCGGCGAGCCGGAGGAACCGCTGCGGGATCACTTGGTCCTCGCCCCGCGGAGGGAGACGCACCTGTCGGTCCGCGCCGGGAAGTGGATGTATATCCCCCGGCGGGGCAGCGGGGGCTTCGGCGGCCGGAAGCCCGGCGACCATGGCTTCGCCGGCCCGCCGGCGGCCAGCTTCGTCGGGTCGAAGAACAGCGACTTCGAGAACGGCCGCATGAAACCCGACGCGCCGCCGGCTCAGTTGTACGACCTCGCCGCGGACCGCTCGCAGACCCGAAACCTCTTCCGCGAGCGTCCCGCCGTCGTGGCGGAGATGGAGGCGCTGCTGGACGAGTACCGCCCGGCACGGGCCGCGGACGGCGACAGGTTCTGAACAGGGGCCTGCGGGCCGACCGCGACCCGCGGCTCCCGCACGCGAACGTGACGGCGCCCCCGTCGCCGACCGCACCGTCCGGCGTTCGCTGTCTCTATTGGAGGCCTGAGGGGCAGTCGAGCGGCGGATCGGACGAACCCCCCGGCCGCGGCGATCGGCGCCGCCGGCGGAGTGAAGGTGAAGGACGACGAGCCGACCTCGTGCGCACGCCCCGCGGCGAAGCGTCTGCTTCTGCTGATCGCAGCGCATCCTGCCGCAGCAACGCCGCGCCTGGCCCCGGCACACGCCCGTCCAGACGACCCCGACCGACGCCGCCGAGGGCGAAACCCACCGACATCCCACCGCGCCCGCCCCACCGTCAATCCCCTCTCGCGCTACAAAAATACTGGCCGGGACGGGATTCGAACCCGTACGGGGCTTCCGCCCCGGCGGATTTTAAGTCCGCGATATGCGGTGTGAGAAAACGCTGTGCCAGTAGGTTGATTCGTGTTTCAAGTGTTTGTCGGAGAATGAGATGGGGCGGGTCCTGTATGGCGTCGTCGGGCGACGGCGTGGCGTCGTGTAGCCCCACATGGAGGCACTTATGAGGCACTTTTCGCCGGGTGCCTCCGCGGTGGATCTATCTTTTCCGGCATCCGCGAGCGGGTGCGGCACGACGCCGCACATCGTAGGAGGGGCGAAGCCGTTACGTAACCGCTCGATCGGCTCCATGCTGCCGGGGCCCCCGTAATCCGTGCGTGCACGGAATAGGAACCACGCATTCATGGAATACGCACGGAAGGAGGAAGCCCAAGACCGCCTCGGCCGGCGGGAAGCACCTGCCAGATGGGCGATAGGCGGCGAATCGGGAATTGCGCCGAGATGCACCGATTGCACCGGAATCGCATCGATTGCACCCGGCGGTGGTCGTGTGTGTACCGCGCAGCACGATCTCGTCCAGCAGGGACGCGGTCCCGCGACCGAGCACGTCCTCCCGATCGAGACGGATCGTGACGCGTCACGATCCGAATCGTGACATGCAACGATTCTGGCGCGATCAGCCGGCCAATCGCTGGAACGCACGCCGCTGCTGTCGCGAGACGGAGCAGCATCCTCAAGAACGCTCGAGGCGCCGCGGACGACGGCGTACGAATCATGCGTCAGGCGGGACGGGAGATCGGTTTCGCTCACGACGCTCATCCGAGAAACACCTTCCGTCGGTGCCACCGCAGGCACCGCGGGTCCGGCCGGTTCGCCGCCACGTTCGGCAGCCGCACAGCTCGCCCGGCGTAGTCCGCCAACGCCCGCTGATCCGGTGCCGCTTCCCGAAAGAACCGATCGCCGGCGACCAGCACCATCAGGTCGTCGGTCAGCGACCACAGCCCGTTGTCGAACAGCCAGTGCGGCAGCTTCGACAACGCGATGCCGTTCTGCGGGGCGTTGTTGCGACTGGCGGCGTGGGCGTGGATGTGGGCCGCGTCCACCGGCGAGCCGACGTCCACCGCGTCCAGCCGGTAGCCGGTGAGGGCGCAGGTGTAGTCGTAGGAACTGAGCACCGTCAGCCGGAACCGGGCGGCGTTCCCCCGGGCAGGCGGACTCTCAGGCACGGGCAACTCCGCGTCGCCTTTGGCGGGGCCGGCGATCTGCAGCAGGGCGTACAACTCCGCCCGCTCCTCGACCGGGAAGAAGGTCTCCACCAGCACGCGCATCGCCGCGAGGCGATTGCCCGTATCCTGCAGGAAGGCGACGAAGGCCGGGTCCAGCACGGCGGTCGCCGCCTTCCGGCGGTCGTCGCAGGGGGCGCCGTCCTCATCGAAGCACTCCCACAGCCCGTCGGATGAGAGGTGGAAGAACGGCAGCCGCACGCTGGGCGGCTGGGTGCGGCGGTGGGCGACGATCGTCCAGAATACCCCGAACCGGTACGCGAGGGCGGGGGAGAGCGTCAGCGTGCGGCCGTCCGGCGCCAGTTCCTTAAAACTGTCCAGCAGGTTAAGGAGGAGCAGGGCCTTGTGCGGGGCCGGCCCGCCCTTGGCCCGGTAGACGTTGAGGTTGGCGAGGCGTCGGAGCCAAGCATTGGCTTCGTCCATCGGGTCGCTATTTTACCGGACGAGGAGCGGCTGACGGCAGACGTGGTTTCGATCGCATCCTCGCCGACCTCATTTCGGCTTCGGCTTCGCAGAATTGATGGTGCCGTCGAGCAGATCGGCAGTCGGCTTCTCCAACTGCGCCCGGCCAAATTCTGTAGCGATCTCCTTCATCCGGGAGGACGACTTGATGACAGAGATGGCGACCTCGTTCAGCACCATGGCCCGTCCGTCCGAGAGGCGGGCCTCCATATGCTCGAAATCGTCGCCGAAGTCGGTCGACCTCAACATCTGCAGCCGTGCGCTCATCACCTCTACGCGCTCCTGAACCTCGGCGACCAGTCGCCCGAGAATGCCGAACGCCCGCCCCCGGTCGAGCACGGGCGGTTCCATGAACTGCTGCCAGAACGGGTGATCCTCGTTCAGCTGGAAGAGCCCGCCCTGGGAGAACTGGCAGATGAGATCCCGGTGTTCGAACTGGGCCCACAGGTCCGGCCGCGGGCGCAGCCCGCCGCTCCCGCTGCCGACCTTCTTCTTGTACGGCTTCTTCTTGAACTTCGGCTCCGGCGCCTCGATCTGGAAGGCGTGGTACGGCACCGGCTCGCCCATCACCTCCAGCCGGAGCGTCGCCTTGAGCTTCTCCCCATACTTTTCGAAGAATTCTTCCTCCGTCATCGGGCGAGCGCCGCCGACGTCGTCGACGAAGCGGTCCCGGATCATCAGCTGATAATGATCCTCGTAATCGTGGGTGAGCTTCCACCCGTCCGAACATTTGAACTGACTGTCTTCCAGCGTGAACGGCTCCCCGGTGCCGGCGTGCGAGACGCGCACCTCAAAGCTCTTACGTCCTGGGGTCGCCTTCAGGTTCCACGGCATCTTCTGGCCGCCGTCGTCGAGATTCTCGAAGTAGAGTTTCCGGACGATGCGGTCTTTCGTTCCGCTCGGGAGCTCCAAGTCGGGCATCCGGTTGGTCCTGTCCGCCGGGAACCGCTCCCGCACCCAATCTCCGAACGCGGAGACCTCGTCTGGGCTGCGGTCGCGGAGGTGCTCGGCCACCGCCGTGGTCACCTTCGACGGAAACTCCGGCGCGTAGAAAAGACTTCCCGGGCATCCGACGAGATCCCGCCTCCCGCCTTCCCCGGGGAACCGGGTCTTCACTTCCACCGTGAGGAACGGCTTCGCCTTGAGCCCCTCGCTGGGGGGAAGAGCGGCGCCACGCTCACGTGCGAAGGCGATGACCTTGTCCTGATCCGCGCGGTTCGCGAATACGTTGAGCCGCTGAAGAACCTTCTCGCCGACGTTCGGGTGGCTGGCGCAGGGCTCGATCGACGCCCGCTCCGAGTTCTTGTCCGAATCGCCGAAATCCATCTCGTTGTAGAGAAACACCCCGCTTTCGGGAGCGTCGATGTCGTCAGCTCCGTCGACCGGCAGACGTTCCATGCGTCCGGCCGACCCACTGCCGGAGATATTCGGGTGGTAGTGCACGGTGACGTTCGCTTCGAAGCGGACGACGTCTCCGCTTTCGTCGATCAACTCCACCCCGCGAGCCGTCGGGAAAGTGAAGCTGTCAAGAGTGTACTGCGTGCGGTAATGCTTAAGCGTCGGCACCGGCTGCGGGTGGCCCGGCAGCGTCGTCCCGGGGCTGATCAGGTCGTTGCGGTAGAACGTCTCCTCGATCGACTCCACGTCCCCGGCGAGGTGGGCGTATTCGGCGAGGCCCTTCGCCGTGCAAAGGCTTTGCTGGCGGCTCGACAGACCGTCGTTCGCATAGGCCGTCATGTAGAACACGTTCGCCTTCCCGAGCGCCGACCGCACGGCGGACGGCATCGCGGAGAGCCATAGCTCCATCCCCTTCCAGTCGGCGACGTGACAGTCGTTGAAGTTCGTGGCGGTCAGGCACACGCCGGTCACTCGGCCCGCGATCCGGCTTCCGTAGACGAGCCCGCACCGCTCCGGTTTGCGGTCCATGAGGAATGCCGCCGTCTTCGTGCCGGACCCGTAGACGCTGTTCGACAGGTCTCCGTCCGCCCACGAGGTGTTCGGGATGATCGCCTCCCTCATCGCCTCCATCGATTCGAACGGGCGCCCGTCGTGGGCGTACAGCAGGTATCGGCCGGCCGGCGAGAGCCCGTACCCCTCCGGGACCTCCACGCACACGATCCAAGCCCGGGTCGCCCCGTAGTTTACGGCGTTTTGCTTGAACTCCCGACAGGCCAACGCCAACCGGACGCCGGGCTTCCGCACCTGTTGCCCGATGTAGAGAAGTTCGGGGCCGATCGTCCGGACGGTCTTCGCGGCGGGCTGCATGAAAGTTCCGATCGGGGGCGGCAAAAGCTATGGATCGCCGACGGTACGGGTCTGCGCAGCAAGCCCGCAAGCACTCGGCACCCATAGCTTTGCGGGTTCCCTGTCGCGGAGCTTGACAGGCATCTCTACCCACCCGATCGGAACCTCCTTAAGCGACTTGTTCGTCCCGCACGGCGGCATCCGAAAGCCGGGCCGAATACCTCGTAATGAACATGCCCTCCGAGAGGCGGCTTGACGGGGCCACTAGCGCGAAATACGCTCCGCGCGAGCGGGGCACGCGGAGCCTCCCAGGCTGCCAGACAGGCGGCAGGGCCTAGGGCCTGACCACTGGGACCGGTGCCTCGCTCATTTTTTCGCGAGCCTGACTCCGGTGCAGACAGCGGAGCGGAGAGGGCAGGCACGCCGATCGGGGCCAAACGACCAACCCCGTTGGATCGTCTTTGTTCCCGAACGATTTGTAGAACCGTGGGGACAACTCCTCCGCATAGCGGGCTTCGGTGAACTGATCCGGATCGGGGTTAAGCAGGGCGCCCAGCGAAGACGCGGCGACGTCCGCCGCGTGCAGCATCACGCGGGACTCGTGCGGCATCGACCGGATCACGTCCGGGTCGACGAGGGACCAATCGATCGTCGAATCGCCGCGGTCCCGCAGGGCGCGAAACATCGCCCGCAGGTCTTGCTGGGGGAGCCGGTCCGTGTGGGAGAACACGAACTTCAGCGGACCGTGCTGCGGTGGCAGCCAGTCGGCGCTGGACGCCGGGTAGAGGCTCTCCGCACCCTCCGGCAGCAGCAGTTCGTCGTCGCGGCAGCGGGCGCAAACATCGCTGACGAGCCGCACGATCCCCCGGGCCGCGTGCCGGACGAGCTCCCCCTTCTGCCGGACTCGACAGCCCGGACTGATGTGCGCTTTATTGACCAAATAAGAGACCGTCAGCACCGGGAGCCGGGCGACCGCTCCTGCGAGCATCACGCGAGACTTGTGGCTCAGGTCGCGGAAGTGAACGCGTTTGACGCTACGGCCCCGGCGCCCCGGCAACGACCGCTCCACGAACGAGAGCTGGTCAACACAGCTCCTTTCAACGCGGTCCGCTACCAGCACGGCGGACATCCCGAACCACGGAGACGAACCGGACGGGTGGTCCGGCGACCGCAGCCGGACGAGTCCTGGGTCGCCGAGGTCGTCGATCCAGACGTTGATCGGCGGCAGGACGAGATCTTGACGTGGGACGTACACGGGGGCTGCTCCTCCCTGGCGACCGCGGCGGGGCAGGCTCCGCCGGTCCGTTAACCAACGGACGTTCACTGCGGGGCCGTGGGCACAGCAAACGGCGTAGCGCCGCGGATGTCAATAGGAGTTGCCGCTGCACGCGCAGCGGCGACCGCGGCGGGGTCTGCCGCGGCCACCATAGAGCGTCGACCTATCGAACGAGAGCGGCGACGGCGGCGTCGAGGGTGCGGGCGGCGAGGTCGCGGGCGGCGGTCTGTTGGGTCTCCAGCCGGTCGATCAGCGCCAGCAACGCGTCCGCCTTCGCCACGATCCGCCGCTGCTCGGCGAGGGGCGGGATGTGTAACTGAAAGCTGTACTGTTTTGATATGGCGACGAAGTCCCTAGTCGTTTGCCGCTTTACATTGTCGACTTGCTCTGTGAACGAGGGACTTTGCAAGAAAATATGGAGGAAATCACTTGTGAGCGTCGAGTTGTCTACGCGGTAGTAGGTGGTTTGAGGTGACAGGACGCACCTCCTGTCACAGATCGCGACTCTCCCCACGCTCCCTTTATGCGTGTATATGACGTCGTTGGGCTCCGCGAATCCGACCCTCAATCGTTTCAACACTGCATCTCCAACCTTGTAGGCACCGTCGTAGTCGATGCCTCCGTGATTCGATACTTGTGCTGCTGTAATGAATGGAAGGCCGTCACCCGAAAATTCCGAGACTTTCGGATGGTTCGCACCGTGATTGCCGTCCTTCAGGTCCGTCAGCGCACCCAGATGAAGAAGGGAGGCTGTGGATCTCAGTGCCCAATTTGCTGGGAGTGCTTTTGTTTTTCCTTCAGCCGCCTCATCGCTGCCGGCGACTTTTGGAACTCGTCGGCGAACATTGGGGTTGCCCCCGCTGTCTTCTAACTCTGCGAGACGTACATTCGCATCGCCTTCCGATGAATCCTGTGGTACCAGATGCCCCTGGGCCGCCAGGGATAAGACTGATGTTCGGAGGTCGGCCGCAGAAACGTCGAAGGACTCGTGGAACAGCGTCTCCAGCGTCTCGGGGGTGGGGTCGGCGGCGAAGCGGGCGGTCGCGGCGCGGGCCAGGGCGGCGCCGCGGGCGTCCCGCTCCGCGTGCTCCGCCTCCAGCCGGTCGCACAGGGCCGTCAACCGCTCCACCGCCGCCACGATGCGGCGCTGTTCCGCCAGCGGCGGGAGCGGGATCCAAAGCTTCTGAAGCGTCTGTGTTTTTAACTTGCAGGTACCGTGGCTCGATCTTTTTACAAGCCGTAGGACGGTCGGTTCCATCGCTCGTAGGACGAGCAGCACGAAGGGGAGCAACTCGGGGTGGCGGAGCGTTACCGCCTTCATGTCTTGGTTGATCGCCACCTCGCGAGACGTGGTAGCGACGGGCCAACTTCTTGCTAAAATCATCCCCCGTACGACCATTAGGAGGGACCCTTCCGGGATCAGTTTCGCCGAGCTGTTGTCGATCGCTTGTTGTGTAATCCGGTCTTGGGCGTCGTCGATTACGACGCTCTTCATGTCCTTCGGACTCACCCAAGGTATTTCGCCGCCCCAATAGCTCGCCTCAGATTTGCGTGGCGTTCCGCCGCCCCTCCAATCCCCGATTCTGCCGAACGTGATTCCCGGTCGCCCCGCATTCTCTTCCACGTCATCCGCGAGGTCGGGGAAGGTTTCGACGATCGATTCATCGCTTTCATCAGGCCGGCAAAGTCGCCCAGCTGCCGCATAGTGCAGCACCAAGACTCGCAGTTTCTCCGCCGCCCTTGGAAGGTCGGCGAATGTATCGAACTTCTCTAAGAACTCAGCGGCGTCCATCACGCCGCCCCCGCCGTGGACTCCAGCGCCGTCCGCAGTTCGTCCCGCAGGGCGGCGCGGGTGGCGGCGATGCGGGCCAGCAGGGCCTCGTACTCCGGCAGCAATTCGTCCACGTCGCCGGGGCCGTCGTCGCCGGCGTGCGGGTTCTTCACGTCCAGATTGTAGCCGTTCTTGGCTACCTCGGCGGCGGACACCCGCCAGGCCTGCTCGGTCTCCTCGCGGGCGGCGAAGCCGTCGGCCTCCTCGCCCCACCACGCCCGGATCGGCTCGAACTCCTCGTACCGGATCGGCTTCGTTTTGTTGTAGCTCTTCACGCCGGGCGGGTAGCGGTGCTCGTAGTACCAGATCTGCTTCGTGGGGCCGCCGGTGTTGGTGAAGAACAGCAGGTTCGTCTTGATGCTGGTGTAGGGCGCGAACACGCCGCCGGGCAGGCGGACGATCGTGTGCAGGTTGAAGTCGCCCATCAGCCGCTCCTTGATCCGCGTCTTCACCCCCTCGCCGAACAGCGTGCCGTCCGGCAACACCAGCCCGGCCCGGCCGCCGGGCTCCAACAACCGCATCAGCAGGACCAGGAAGAGGTCGGCGGTCTCGCGGGTGCGGAAGTCCGCGGGGAAGTTCGCCTCCACGCCGTCCTCCTCCATCCCGCCGAAGGGCGGGTTGGTGACGATCGTCTCCACGCGGTCGCCGCGGCCCCAGCTCTTCAGCGGCTTGGCGAGCGTGTTGTCGTGCTTGACGTTCGAGGGCACGTCCACGCCGTGCAGCATCAGGTTCGTGACGCACAGCACGTGCGGGAGGTGCTTTTTCTCGATCCCGGCGACGCTGTTTTGAACCGTCCGCTCGTCCTCGCCGGTCTTCGCCTGCTCGCGGAGGTGTTCGATGGCGCAGGTGAGAAAACCGCCGGTCCCGCAGGCCGGGTCGAGCACCCGCTCGCCCAGCCGGGGGTTCACCCGGTCCACGATAAAGCGGGTGACGGCCCGGGGGGTGTAGAACTCCCCGGCGTTGCCGGCGCTCTGCAGGTCCCGCAGGAGCTGTTCGTAGATGTCGCCGAACAGGTGCCGGTCGGCGGAGGCGTTGAAGTCGATCCCGTTGATCTTGTTGACGACCTGCCGCAGCAGGGTGCCGTTCTTCATGTAGTTGTTCACGTCCGCGAACGTCTCACGGACCAGCGCGGCGGCGTCGCCGGTGGAGGCGTCCACGTTCTTCAGACCGGGCAGCAGGCGGTTGTCCACGAAGCTGAGCAGGGAGTCGCCGGTGATCCCCTCCTCGTCGGCGGCCCAGTCACTCCACCGCAGGCCGTCGGGCAGGGGGGAGCGGTAGTCGTCCCGCATCAGCTCCAATTCCTGTTCCCGGTCGTCGAAGATCTTCAGGAAGAACAGCCAGCCGAGCTGCTCCAGCCGCTGGGCGTCGCCGTACGTGCCGGCGTCCTTCCGCATCACGTTCTGGATGCTTTTGACGAGCGAGGAAACCGACGACATTGACAGAGCGGGTGGGGCGGGGCGAGAAAAGAGCCGCGGACGGGACGGGCGTCAGGCGGCGACGGCGTAGAGGGCGTGTTCCAGCTCGGCGACGGCTTTCTGGTAGCCGGCTTTGCCGCCGAACAGCCGGACGATCTCGACCGGGGTGCCGAGGCCGTCGAACGGGTGAACCTTGAGCACCTCGAACGACTCGACGCTCTCCACCCCGCCGTCGGCGTATTTATCCAGCAGGGCCGACAGCACCGCGCGGGCCTCCTCGCCGTACTTGGCGAAGGCGTCCCGCTTCCGCACCCCCTCGGCCCGCTCCCGGCGGGTCAGCGGCGGGCGGTCGAACGCGACGTGGCAGACGAGGTCGAAGGCGTCATAATCGGCGCCGACGGCCTCGGCCAGTTCGTCCAGGAAGACGCCCCGCTCGCGGAGTTCGTCCAGCACCGCCCGCTTGCGTTCGGCGGCGTCCCAGGCGGAGAGGAACTCATCGAGCGTCGCGTATCCGCCCCGGACGGTCTTGCGTGTGTAGTCCCGCAGGCTCTCGGTGATCAACTTGCCGTCCGGGCCGAGGTACTGCACCCGCTCGGTGGCGACGGCCACGGGCACGTCGTCGACGTAATACTTCCGCGTCCGGCCCCCGCCCCCCTCGCCGCCCAGCGGGGCGCCGATGTCGATCGGGTCGATGAGTGCGCCCTCGTCGTCGTCAGAATCGTCCGGCGGGACGGGCGGATCGTCGGGGCCGGGCTCGTAGACCTGCACCGGGGTGCCGTCGAAGTCCGGGTCGGCGAAGTGCGAGGTCGCCTGCCGGAAGTCCATGATCGTGAAGAACATCTTCCCGTAGTCCGGCTTCAGCCGGGTGCCGCGGCCGATGATCTGCTTGAACTCCGTCGGGCTGTTGATGACCTGATCCAGCACGATCAGGTGGCAGGTCTGGGCGTCGACGCCGGTGGTCATCAGCTTGCTGGTGGTGGCGATCACCGGCAGGGGGGACTCCGGGTCGATGAAGTTGTCCAGCTGGGCTTTGCCCTCCGGGTTGTCGCCGGTGATCCGCATCACGTAACGGTTTTCCGCGACCGCGAGGTCGGCGTTGGCGTTCACCAGCGCCCGCCGCATCCGCTCGGCGTGTTCGACGTCGACGCAGAACACGATGGTTTTGTGGTGGCGGTCGGTCGCTTTGAGGAACTCGGTGATCTTGGCGGCGACCACCTTCTCCCGCGGGCTCAACACGAGCGTGCGGTCGATGTCGCGGGCGTTGTACTCCCGGTCCTCGATCAGTTCGCCGTACCGGTCCCGTTTACCCGCTTCCGGTCGCCAACCGTCTAGGTCCTTATCCAACCCGATCCGAATCACCTTGTAGGGGGCGAGGAACCCGTCTTCGATCCCCTGACGCAGCGAGTAGGTATAGACGGGGTCGCCGAAGTACTCGCTGTTGGAGACGTCGCGGGTCTCCTTCGGCGTGGCGGTCAGGCCGATCTGGGCGGCGGAGGAAAAGTAATCCAGCACCTGCCGCCACGCGGCGTCCTCAGCCGCGCTGCCGCGGTGGCATTCGTCGACCACGACCACGTCGAAGAAGTCCGGCGAGAACTGCTTATAAATGTTCTGCGCGTCGTCGGTCCCCGTGACCGCCTGGTACAGGCAGATATAGATCTCGTACGATTTGTCGACGGTGCGGTCGGTGATCTTAGTGAGCGCGTTCCCGAACGGTTTGAAGTCGTTGGTCTTCGTCTGGTCGGCGAGGATGTTCCGGTCCACGAGGAACAGGAACCGCTTCTTCGCGCCGCTCTTCCACAACCGCCAGATGATTTGGAAGGCGGTGTAGGTCTTGCCGGTGCCGGTCGCCATCACCAGCAGCACGCGGTCCTGCCCGCGGGCGATCGCCTCGACGGTCTTATTGATCGCGACCCGCTGGTAGTACCGGGGCGTCTTGCCGGACCCGTCGCTGAAGTAGGGGCCGGTGACGACCGCCTCCTGCGCGTCGGTCAGCCCCTTCCATGTGCGGTAGCGGGCCCACAATTCCGATGGCGTGGGGAAGGCGTCGAGGGGCAGTTCCCGTTCGGGGACGACGGCCGTGCCGGTGCGGTCGTGTTCGACGAACGCGTCGCCGTTGGAGCTGTAGGCGAACGGCAGGTCCAGGATCTCGGCGTACGCCAGCGCCTGCTGCATGCCGGCGCCGACAGAATGTCGGTTGTCCTTCGCCTCGACGACCGCCAGCGGCAGTTCCGGTTTATAAAACAGCAGGTAGTCGGCCTTCTTGCCGGTCTCCCGCTTGGTCCGGTTGCCGCGGACGACGACCCGGCCGTCGGTGAAGTACCGCTCCTCCAACAGCTGCGTCTGCAGGTCCCACTTGCCGGGGGCGGTGATCGCCGGCGTGATGAACTTGGAGCGGATGTCGGCTTCGCTGAGGGCCTTCTTGTCCATCGCGGTCTCACGCGGGGAGGCTGACCCTCGCAGGGGCCGGCCGCTCGGCGTCTGTGTGTTGGTTCAACGTGGAGGCTATCCCACGTGCCGATCGTGAACAACGCGACGCCGTTCCGCTTCGACGAGCGGGAACGTCGCTAATCGAGAGCCGCTATCGCCGCACTGTGAGGCGACGCCGCGGACTACCCGCCAGTCCTTTCCCCAGTCGGAAGACCCCATGCCCGACCCGCCGCCCGCAGTGGCTTCGTATCTACCCCTGACACCCCTGACGGTCCCGCCGCTTGCCGCCGCCGATTCGTCCGGCCCGTGGGCGAACGACCTGTTCCCGGCCGTCCTGCTGCTCGCCCTCGGGGCGGCTCTGGTCGCGCTGGGGGCGTGGATCGTCAAGCCGCCGCCCGGTCCGCCGCAGCCGCCGGAGAGACCGCCGAGAAGCCGAGGGGGCCGCCGCCGCAATCGCGGCCGGCCGACCGGCCCGAACTCGCAGTACGCCAGCTCTCCGCCGGACCCGCTCCGCCGCCCGCTGCGGCTGCCGTAGCGGGTCCGGCGTTCATGCACCCACTCACTCGAACCCGAAAGGAGGTGGCTCCTTGAGCCACGTCGTCACGATCGAGACGAAGCTGAGAGACCCGGCGGCGATCCACGCCGCCTGCGTCCGGCTGAACCTGCCGGAGCCGAAGACCGAGACCGTCAAGTTCTTCGACGGCAGCGAACACATCGGCCTCGCGGTGCGACCGCCGGGGTTCGTGTACCCCGTGCTGATCCAGCAGGACGGGAACGTCCGCTGCGACACGTACAACGGCCGGTGGGGCGACGAGTCGTTCCTCGGTCGCCTGAAGCAGACCTACGCCGTCGAAGCCGCCAAGCTGCAGGCGAAGGCTCGCGGCCACCGGATCGCCGAGACGCCGCTGCTCGACGGCGGCGTGAAGCTGACTGTCACCGCCGGGGCCGCGGGCTTTGGCGGAGCCCACTGCTACGGGGGGCTCGCCTGATGAACCCCCGCATCGAGATCACCGTCACGCCCGAGGGCGAGACGAGCGTCGAAACCAAGGGCTTCGCCGGCCCCAGCTGTAAGGCAGCCAGCAAACCCTACGAGGACGCCCTCGGCGCCAAGAGCGCCGAGCGGCTGACGCCGGAGTACCGCATGACCGAGCAGGTCGGCGAACCGGAGCGGCTGCGGACGTAGATCCCGCGGCTGAGTTCTTTCACAACCTGAACCCCCCCAGAAAGGAGGCGCCGATGCGGCGCTCCCACGGCCCCCGCGGGCGACCGCGGAGGGCGTCGAGTCGACGCCCGCGACGCACGTGCCGGCGGTACGCCGGACCTCGTCGATCGTCCCGCCGCTCGGGACCGTCTTCCGGTCGAAGGCGATCCCGCCCCCGGACCCGAGAAGCTCCCGGCGAGTCCGACGCCCGCGTCGACGCGTCGCCGACCGCCGCGGAACCGTCAGCGCTGACCGCCCGGCTGACCGAACTGATCGCCGCAGCCTTCCCGGGCGTGCTGGTGACCAGCGACGAACCCGAGGAAGTCCTCCGCGACCTCGCCCGGCTGTGCGGCGAGCGGAAGTGGCACCTCGCCACGTGGACCGCCGCCGGCGGCGAGGAGGGGGCGAGCGACCCGCTGGCGGCGGTGAAGGCGTTGCCGGTCTCCGGCGACGGCGAGACCCCCTCGATCCTCGCGATGGTGCACGTGCACCGGTACTTCCAGTCGGCGGAGTTGCTGGCGGCGATCCGGACATCGCTCGCCGCGGGCAAGACCCGCCGTGCGCTCCTGGTCCTCGTGCAGCCCACGGAGCAGTTGCCCGCCGAACTGCGGCGGGACTTCGTGACGGTCGCCCACCCGCTGCCGTCGCGGGACGAGTTGGACGCCGTCGCCCGGGGCGTCGCGACGGAGCCGGGCGAGTTGCCCGAGGAGCTGTGGGCGGTGCTGGACGCCGCCGCCGGACTGACCCGGAGCGAGGCGGAGAACGCCTTCGCCCTCTCGCTGGTGCGGCACGGCAGGCTCGACCCCGACCCGCTGTGGGAATTGAAGGCGAAACAACTCGCCGGCTCCGGGGCGCTGACGCTGCACCGCAGCGGCCCCGGCTTCTCAGCCCTCGGCGGCCTGAACGCCCTCAAGGACTTCTGCCGGACCGCCCTGACCAACCGGCACCCGCACGCCGAGCCCAAGGGCGTGTGCTGCTAGGGCCGCCGGGCACCGGCAAGAGCGCGTTCGCCAAGGCCCTCGGCAGCGAGGTCGGCAGACCCACGCTCTCGCTCGATATCGGCGGCCTGATGGGTTCGCTCGTGGGCCAGTCGGAGGAGAACACGCGGCGGGCCTTGGCCACCGTCGAAGCCATGTCCCCGTGCATTATATTTGTCGACGAGATTGAGAAGGCTCTCGCCGGGACCTCCGGCGGGCAGCAGGACAGCGGGGTCGGCACGCGGATGCTCGGCACGCTGCTGAGTTGGCTGGCCGACCGCCCCCGGGGCGTGTTCGCCGTCGCCACCAGCAACGACGCCTCGAGGCTGCCGGCGGAACTCACCCGCTCGGGCCGCTTCGACGCGACGTTCTTCCTCGACCTGCCCGCCGCCGGGGAGCGGTCCCAAATTTGGGACAGGTACCGGGCGGAGTACGGGATCGCCGCCGACGACACGCCCGCCGGCGACGACGGCTGGACCGGGGCGGAGATCGAGTCCTGCTGCCGCCTGAGCGCGCTGCTGGGCGTTTCTTTGGCCGAAGCCGGGCGATACGTCGTCCCGGTCAGCGAGAGCGGCAGAGAGCAGCTGGCGAAGCTGCGGCGGTGGGCCAGCGGTCGGTGCTTGAACGCCGAGGGCGGAGGCCCTTACCGGGTGCGTACGGAGCAATCCGTCGATCAGCGGCCCCGCCGCAAAACCCAGCGGAAACGACCGCCCGGCGGGAACTACTCGCTGAACTGACGCGGCTCCGAGCCGCTCCGCTTTCTTCACACGCCCCGGCCCCCCGCCGGGGCGTTTCTCTTTTCCCACCCGTCACCCCCACAGGAGCCGCCATGACGCTGCTGATCGGCCCGCCGCGACGCGGGCGAGTTGAAGACGACGAGGATCTGTCCGACGCGGAGACCGACCACGGGGCCGCGGAGGTCGCCGTGCTCGACGAGGAGCGGGATCACCGGGAACGGGACCCCGCCGAACGGCTGCGGGGGGACGCCGCCGCGGTCCGGCTGCACGTGAGTTGGCCCGGCCTGCGGCGGACGCTGTCGGCGGAGCAGAAGGAGGACGCCGCGTCCCCCTTCGACGCCGAAAGCGGAAGCCTCTCCGCCAGCAAGAAGCTGCTGGACACCAAGCACCCGGCCCTCCGGGCCGCGGCGAAAGTCCGGCACGCCGCCGTGTCCCACTGGAAGTCGGCGTCCCTGCCGTACCCCGAGAACGGCGTCCGCCTGCTGCCCCGGACCGACCTGCCCGCCTTCGAGCGGCGGATGACCGAGTTGCAGGCGGAACTGGCCGACGCCGCCGCGGAGGTCGACCGTTGCCGCGACGAACTCGTCTCCCGGGCCCGCCGCCGACTCGGCGACCTGTTCGACCCCGCGGACTACCCGCCCTCGCTGGCCCCGCTGTTCGGCCTGAGCTGGGACCTACCCGCGGTGGAGCCGCCGGACTACCTGCGTCGCCTCTCGCCTCGCCTGTACCAACGGGAGTGCGACCGGGTCCGGCAGCGGTTCGAGCAGGCCGTGGAGCTCGCCGAACAGGCGTTCGCCCAGGAATTGGCCCAACTGGTCGAACACCTGCGGGAACGGCTGACCGGCGGCGAGAACGGCGGGCCGCGGGTCTTCCGCGACTCCGCCGTGGAGAACCTGACCGAGTTCTTCGCCCGCTTCCGCCGGTTGAACGTCAGCGGCAACGCGGAGTTGGACGCCGTGATCGCCGAGGCCGAGGGCCTGATGCGGGGCGTGGACGCCGCGGACCTGCGAGCCAGTACCGGCGTCGGTTGGCTCCAACAGCGGGTGCGGGAAGGGCTGACCGGCGTCGCCGAAGCCCTCGATCCCCTGATCTCCGACGCCCCCCGCCGCCGCGTGCTGCGGAGCCCGCGATGAGCGGCGGGACGCAGGAACTATTTATCGACTCCGACGGCACAGCCCGAGGTTTATACGGCGAGCTGATCGACGCGGACCTGATCGGCAGTTGCCAGATTGCCCGCGCCAGCCATGTGGAGCCGCACCCCGGCGGCGGCTGGACGGCTGATCTCTCACCCAGCGGCGGACCCGTGCTCGGTCCGTTCCCGCTGCGGAGCGACGCGTTGACCGCGGAGGCCGACTGGCTGACGCGGAACCTGCTGAACGGGCCGGGCTGAAACGCCCGGCGTTAACCCCACTGCGACTGCCCCCGACGCGGCGGATCGGCCCGGTGCCGGTCCGCCGTTTTTTCTTTCCCACCTCGTTTCAACGACAGGAGCACGACATGCCCCAGCACGAACTGAACCGGCGGATCGCAGCGGCCACCGGCGAGAGCGTCGGCGAGATCGCCCGCCTCGGCTTTCAACTGGACGACCCGGCGGCGTTCGCCCACTTCGACGACGACCTCGGCCCCATCGACTGGGACGCCGAGCAGGCCCGGCGGCGGACGAACCCGCACCGCTGCGGCCGCGGGAAGGTCGCCTTCCACTGAGCCCGCGACTTGCGGCGTCACGACCGGCGGCGGGCTGATCCCCGTCGCCGGCCTTTCATTCACCCCCCCCACCACCAAACCGAGAGAAGGAGTCGCCCCTTGCCCCCGATCACGCTGCCCCGTCGGACGCTGCACGCGTTCCGGACCGTGGCGAAGAAACACCTCGGTCTGAAGGCCCGCGACGACGGACCCTGCGTCCGCGTCGACGCCGCCGACGAGGGCGGAACTCGGCTCACTGCCGTCGGTGCCGACGGTCGCGGCATCAGCCTACTGGTCCCCGGCGATCGTCCGCCCGCCGGGCTGGTCCTGCCGTTCGATCTGCTCGCTCAGGCCGGAGCCGCCAAGAACGGCGACGTGCAGCTGTCCGAGGCGGACCGCGGCAACGCCGTGGTCGCCAACTGGGAGGAGCGGGGCGTGCCCCGTAGCACCCGGGTTGCGCTCGAGAAAAAGGACCGCGACCGAGCCGCGAACTTTGAGCCCCCGGCGGTTCCCGAGTGGACCGACCCGGGCGACGGTTTCGGCGACGCCCTGCGAGCCGCCTGCGAGGTGACCGACGCCGACAGCGGGCGGTACGCCCTCGGCTGTGTGCGGCTCGATCCCTCCGCCGGTCGGATCGAAGCGACCGACAGCCACCATCTGCTGATCGCCCGCGGGTTCCGGTTCGGGTTCGACCAGCCCGTGCTGCTGCCGGCCCCGCACGCGCTCTCTGCCGCGCCGCTGCGCAAACAGGACGTCCGGGTCGCGTTTCTGCCCGGCGGACGTCAGGCGGGCGTTCTCGCGTTGCGGTGCGGCGACTGGACGGTCTGGTCGCCGGAGGCCCGGGACGCCCGGTTCGCGGACCTCGACCGGGTCGTGCCGGGCGGCGAGGGCAAGGCCGCCGTCGGCCTCACCGAAGCCGACGCGGCCTTCCTCGCCGACCGGCTGGACCGCCTGCCGGGCGCCGGCGCCGAGCGGCGGCCGGTGACCTTAGAGATCCGCGACGGCGTCTTTTTGGTGCGTGCCGCCGAGGAGGACGGTGCCCCGGTGGAGTTGGCGACGGCCTCTTCGCAGGTCCGCGGTGCCGCGGTCTGCGTGGCCGACCGACGGTTCGTCGCCCGGGCCCTCACCGCCGGCTGCACGCAGTGGGCGCTGAACGGGCCGGAGGAGCCGGTTCGCTGCGACGGCCCCGACGCCGACGAGGGACACCCCGGTGTCACCGTCGTCTTCGCCACGCTGGCCGGCGACCCGGTTCCCGCCGAGGGCGCCGTGCGATTGACCGCGGACGGTCCGTCGTCGCCGGTTGCCGCGGCGTCCACGTCTTCCCCGGCCCCTGTCCCTGCCAAACGCCCCGCCGCCCCGATGCCCGCGAACCGCCTGAACGGCCACGCCGCCGCCGACCCCGAGGCCCTGCTGGACCGGGCGACGGCCCTGCAGGCGACGCTGGCCGACGCCGCCGCGGAGGCGAAGGGGCTGGCCGCGGACCTGCGGAAGCTGAAGCGGCGGGACCGGCTGGTCTCCAGCGCCCTCGGCAGCCTCAAGCGGCTGGGCTCGCTCACCACGTAGCCCGCCGCCCCATCCACAACACGGAGATTCGCATGTTGAAGTTGAACGTGGGGCTGTCCCGCAAGGTGGGGCAGCCGGACTACGGCTCGAAGGGGGCCATGGTGAACGTCGAGGTGGAGCTGACCGCCGACCTGCTGAAGGACCACGAGCGGCTGCGACGGCAGGTCCGCGGGATCTTCGGCGTGATCCGCGAGACCGTCGACGGCGAACTGGGCGTGGCGACCGGCCGGAACGGCGGCGGCCGTCTCGCCGGCCCGCCCTCGACCGGTGGCCCCGCGGCGAACGGTTCGTCCGGGAACGGTCACGCAAGCAACGGCCGCGGCTCGCTGCCCTGCACGGAAAAGCAGGTGCGGGCGTTGCACGCCTTCAGCCGCAAGGCCGGCGTCGAGTTGACAGAGGAGTTGCGGCGGCGGTTCGGCCTGACCACGGCCGAGGAGTTGTCGCGGCGGCAGGCCAGCGAGGCGATCGACGGGTTGAAGGAACGGGCCAAGTGCTGACCGACTTCGCGGAGAACCCCGCCCCGCCCGGGAACGGGCGGGGCGGGCCTTTCCTCTTTAGCTCGCGGTCGGTCAGCTGCGGGCGGCCGATCCCGGGCATCGGCACACGGGGCGGGGACGGCCTCAAAGTCACGGTCGCACCAGGGAAGAGGGCGGAGGGGAGCATCCCCCGCGACCTCCCCCTTCGCCGTGACGGAGACGAACGCTCAAGAAACAACGCTCCCCGGGGCGGCCCTCCGGCCGACCCGGAGTGATTATGGAATGGAGGAAGCCCGCTTCCTCGACAACGGACGAATTCTTCCGGTCGC
>NZ_JBINJD010000051.1:0-30223 GCF_043951915.1 Alienimonas sp. DA493
GGGGGGAGCGGCGCCCGGACGCTATTCACGGTTCGTCCCGCTCTCCCGACGGACAGTTCGTCACCGCAGAGAGCGGGGGTTGGTGAACCGTTCGCCCATCCTCACCCCCGGCCCCTCTCCCTCAAGGGAGAGGGGAGAGGGGGATGGCTTCGCTTACTCGTCCGGCGTCCACAACCGCAGAGGCGGGCCGTCCTCCCCGTCCTCCCGCACGGTGTGCCGGCCGTGGCGGCGCTCCTGCCAGAGGATAAAGGCGAGCAGACCGAGGACCGCCGGCAGCGGCCAGACGTCGTAGAACCCCGCCGCCCCCTCGCCGCGGCCCTGCAAGGTCATGGTGAGGTCGACGGCGCCGGCTCGCAGGGCGAGGGCGGCGGCTGCGGCGGCGCACAGCACGGCGAACGGTCGGGCGCTCCGGGCGGGGGCGGTGAGGACCACCAGCCCGCAGGCCGCCGCGCCCGGCCACAGGCAGAGGGCGACCGCCCGGGGGATCTCCGCGGTGAACAGCTCCGCCGGCGGCAGGCCGGCCCGGACGAGATTCGTCATCCCGGCGACGCTCAGCCCGAAGGCCGTCCCGCCGGCGACCAGCGGCAGCAGCGCCGCGGTGACCAGCCACCAGCGCCAGCCGAGGCGGTCGAGCGTCCGCAGCGCCCACTGCGGCGGCGGTTCGCGGTCGGGGGCGCCGTCGGGGCCGCGGCCGTCGCGGCCCGGGGGTTCGTTCGGCGGGGCCGGCCCCGGGCCGGGGGCGTGCGGGAACGCCGGCACGGTCAGCCGCGCATCTGGATCATGCGGGCCTTCGCCATCGCGTCCTCCGCCTCCGGGATCAACCCGCACCGTTGACAGATCACCGACAGGTGCGTGTAGCTGAAGGCGTCGTCCGGTTCGAGTTCCGGCACCTTCTTGGCGTGCTCCAGCGCCTCCTCCTTCCGCCCCAGCCGTTCGAGGTAGGTGGAGAGGGCCACGTGCGCGGCGACGTGCGTCGGGACCTGCTCGACGAGTTGCTCGAGCGTGGCGACGGCCCCCTCCAGATCGCCGGCGGCCTTCTGCTTGTTCGCCTCGCGGAGAAGCAGGTTCGGATTGGCGGCGGCGTCGGCCATCGGGCGCGGGGTCGAAATCGGGGAAACGAGAAGCGTTCGGCATCCTAGGCGGCGGCGCAAGCCGGAGCCATGCCTCCCGCCGGGGCCGGGACGTTTCGCGCGAGACCCCCGCGCCCGAACGAGCGGCCCCCGGGCTGAACCGGCGCGACCGCGACGACCGATGCGACCGGTACGTCTTCGCATTCGCCCCCGGCCCGCCGCCGGCCCGGTTTCCGCCGACCGGGCTCCCCGGCAACCGGGGGCGAACGGAACGACGCCTCTTCCACAGGTCGCCTCCGGAAATCCTGCCGTTATGTCCGCTCAACCCGCTCGGCTGCATCGCCCCGACGACGCCCCGCAGCAGTCCCACCTTGGGGGCCAGCAGGGCGGTCGCCGTCTGGGCCGCGGTTTGAACGCCCTGCTGGGCGGCCACCGCGAGCCGGCCGCGGCCCCCGCCGAAGCTCCGCCGCAGGACGCCGACGGCGGCGCCATCAGCGTGGAGCTGATCGAACGCAACCCGTTTCAGCCCCGGCAGGACTTCGCCGAGCCGGAGCTGAAGGAACTCGCCGAGAGCATCACCCGGCACGGCGTGCTCCAGCCGTTGCTCGTCCGGGAGGTGAACGGCGAGTACCAGCTGATCGCCGGCGAACGCCGCCTGATGGCCGCCAAGCGGGCCGGGCTGGAGACCGTCCCCTGCCGCGTGCTGTCGCTGGGCGACAAAGAGGTGTGCGAGGCGGCGATCGAGGAGAACATCAAGCGGAAGGACCTGCACCCGCTGGAGAAGGCGAAGGCGTTCCGCGACTACCTGGACCGCTTCGGCGGGACCGTCGAGGCGTTGGCGAAGAGCCTGTCGATCAGCCGGCCGGCGGTCTCCAACCTGCTCCGGCTGCTCGATCTGGAGCCGGTCGTCGCCGAGGCCCTGCGGGCCGACAAGATCACCGCCGGCCACGCCCGGGCCTTGCTGGCGCTGTCCGGAGCCGATCAGGTCGCCGCGCTGGAACTGGTGATCGACGGCGGCCTGAGCGTGCGGGCCGCGGAGAAGATGTGCCGCGACCAGGCCTTCGAGCGGGACAAGGCGACCGCCGCCGCCGACGCCGAGGCCGCCGGCCTGACCGCCCCGGTGCACGTGGACGACACGGACGGCGACGAGGAAGCCGGCCCCGAGGCCATCGCCGGCAGCATCGCCCCCGCCGAGGAACCGGCCGCCGCGGGCGAGGGGGAGAAGCTGTTCCAGGAGATGCCCTCGCTGGAGGACGCCCCCCCTGCCGAGCCCGGCCTGAAGGTGTTCGACGCCGGCCAGTGCGACGCCGAGCAATCCGAGGCCCCGCCGGCCGACGACAAGGCCCTCACCCCGCACCTGGAAAGCGTCCGCGACGGCCTGAAGGACCACTTCGGCTGCCCGGTGGACATCGTGCTGCGGGGCAAGGAGAGCGGCCAGATCCGGCTGAGCTTCGCCGACAACGACGCCTTCGAAGCCCTGCTGAAGCGCCTGCGGGCGGCGTGACCGAGCGGGCGGTCGAACGACTGACAAACAGGCTCCGGGGCGATCTCACCGATCGCCCCGGAGCGTTTCGTAGGGGGACGCCGGGCGACGACTCGAGAACGGGCGCCGACTCGTACCGAACCGGCGGCCCATCGACGGGTCCGACGGCGGGAGGTACCATCCTCGCACGTCCCGGGACGTAGCTCAGCCTGGTAGAGTACCTGCTTTGGGAGCAGGGAGTCGCTGGTTCGAATCCAGTCGTCCCGAATTCGGTCCCCCGTCCGGTCGTCGCCTGATGCGCCACCTCCTGTTCGCTTCGGCGGGGCTGGCGTTTCTGGCCGCGGCGCTTCTCGCCGCGGGAGAGCCCCCGGCCGACGCGGCCCGCCCGCCGGCCCCGGAGAAACTGGAGGCGGAGCATCTGCCGAATCCGGTGCGGGTGCATCCGCGGGTGATCTCCGGCGGGCTGCCCGAGGGGGAGGCGGCGTTCCGGGAACTCCGCGATTTGGGCGTGCGGACGGTGATCAGCGTCGACGGGATGACCCCGGACCTGGAGACCGCCGGCCAATTCGGGCTCCGGTACGTCCACCTGCCCCACGGCTACGACGGCGTTCCCGCCGACCGCGTGAACGCACTGGCCAAGGCGGTCTCGGAGTTGGAGGGGCCGGTCTACATTCACTGCCACCACGGCAAGCACCGCAGCCCGGCGGCGGCGGCGACCGCCTGCGTGGCCGCCGGGCTGATTCCCCCGGAGGACGCCGTGCCGCTCCTGAAGCTCGCCGGGACCAGCCCAAAGTACCGCGGGCTGTACCGCTCCGCGGAACGGGTCCGGCCGCTGGATCGCGCCTTCCTGGAGGAGCTGGCCGTCGAGTTCCCGGAGAAGGCGGAGATCCCGCCCACCGCCGAGGCGATGATCGCCCTCGAACACACCCACGCCCACCTGCAGGCGATCGAAGCGGCCGGCTGGCGGACCCCGCCGGATCACCCGGACCTCGACCCGGCCCACGAGGCCCTGCTGCTCCGCGAGCGCTTCACCGAACTGCTGCGGACCGAGGAGACGCGGGCCGAACCCGAGGCGTACCGCCGGCTGCTCCGCGAGTCCGAGCAAGCCGCCCGGACGTTGGAAGCCGGTCTCCGCGGCTGGGCGGCGGCGCCGGGGGCTGCGCCGCCGGCCGGACTGGGCGCCGCGGCCGAGACGATCGCGGCGAACTGCGCCGCCTGTCACGTGCGGTTCCGCGACGTGCCGCTCGACGAGAAGGCGGCGGACGCCGGACCGGAGCCGGCCGGACGGGAATCGGAGTGAGGCCGTCGGGGCGCTGTCCCGGGGGCGGGCCGGCGGCTCAGAGCGGCCGCGGCGACTCGCCGGTCAGTTGGCGGATCAGATCGGCGACGTCCCAGTGGTCCCGGGCCTCCGCGATCAGGCCGTCCTCGTTGAAACGGCACCAGGAACTGCCCCGCACCGTGACGACCCGGCCGGTCGGCTCGATGTCGAGGAACCGGCCGGAGTGGGTCTTGATGACGGACCAGTGGGCGAGGACCTCGTTCCCGTCTCGCAGCACGCGCTCCACCGTCAGCCGCAGCGGGTCGAATCCCTCCAGCACCGCGGCGACGCGGCGGCGGATCACGTCGCGGCCGGTCCGGGTCGCGCCCTCGGCGAAGAACGTGACGTCCTCGGCCATGAACTGATCGACGGCGTCGGGGTCGCGGTCGTTGAAGGCGCGCTCGAGCCAGGCGCGGGCCAGCCGCTCCGGGTCGGCGTGGGCGTTCGGCGGCGCCGGCGTCGCTCCGCCGAGCGTCACCGGCCGGCCGCCCGCCAGCGTGCGCAACAATGACGGGACGTCCCAGTGGTCGCGGAACTCCGCGATCAATCCGTTCTCGAACCGCACCCAGGAGTAGCCCGAAACGGTCGCCCGGCGCCCCTCCGCGGGCACGCCGTGGAACGGGCCGACGTGCCGCACCGAGGCGGTCCACTGCATCGCCGCGGTTTGGCCGTCCATCGTCAGCCGGTCGATCGACAGCTCGATCGGGTCGAAGGCGGCGTGGAGTTCGGCGTAGCGGGCGCGGATCGCCTCCCGGCCGCGGTAGGTCTGGCCCTCCGCCTGACCGGTGATGTTCGGGGCGATCAGATCGTCCACCGCAGAGAGGTCGCGGCCGGCGAAGGCGCGGCGGCACCATTCCCGCATCCGCCGCGCCAGTTCCTCCGGCGGGAGATCGAGCAGGAACGCCTCCGCCTCGTCGCCCGCCGCCGCGGCGCCCGCGTCCTTCAGGGCGGTGAGTACGTCCTCGAGCGTCTCCCGCCGCACCGGGCCGCCCCGCTCCAACTTGCGGACGGCCCGCTCCGTGTATCCCGCCTTGGCCGCCAGCCGACTCTGCGTCAGACCGACCGACTTTCGCAACTCCCGCAGCCGCGGCCCGTCCACCCGGATCGAGGCGTCGACGCGGCCTCCGGTCGCGTCGCCCCGCGGCCCGTCCCGCTCGGGCCCGTCCCGCTCGGGCCCGTCCCGCTCGGGCCCGTCCCGCTCGGGCTTATCCCGCTTGGGGTTGTTCCCACCGGACCCGTCCGCGGCGGACCCGTCGTGCTGACTGGCCATGGGACGTTCTGAGATCGGGAGGGCAGGATCACGCCCGGAGTCGCCGGCCTGCGTTCCGGTTGCGCTCCGGTTCTGGCGAGAGGTTGAACCGTACTGTTCCACCGCGTGTCGCACTACGTCTCTCTCGACGGCCGTGCATCAGGCCGTTCCCCAGGCAAACCCCCTTCTGTCGCTCCGTGAACCACGTCCCGTCGATGCCTCCGCCGCCCCACCGGCCCGCCGCCGTCCGCCTTGGCGAGCAGCCGGACCTTTCCGACGCGACTACCGATCTCGGGGATAAAGAGAGCACCATGCTGGAGGACGATTCGGTCCCCCGGTCCGGGAAGTCGGCCGAGCGTCTGCGGGGCGCCGCGGAGGCCGTGCGGCAATGGCTCGCCAGTCAGACGCATGCCGCACCGGGGACGCGGGGCTGATCCGCCCGCCGCCCCGCGGGCCGTCCGTCGTGGGGAGCCCGTCGTGGAGCGCCCGTTGCGGGGGTCGTGGGCCGGGGGTACGGTTTCCCCTTCCTCGGGCACGCCGGGGCCGTGGGTTCTGGAGCGAGAGGAGCGGACGCGGGTGTCGGACGTGACGGCCGTGCTGCAGCGGATCGAGGCGGGCGACGCGGCGGCGGCGTCCGACCTGTTGCCGCTGGTGTACGCCGAGCTGCGGCGCCTCGCCGAGAGCCGGATGCGGTCCGAGGTCGCCGGCCACACGCTGCAACCGACGGCGCTGGTCCACGAGGCCTACCTGCGACTGGTCGGTCCGGCGGGGTCGGACGAGCCGTCGGAGGAGAACGGGCCGGGCTGGGACGGCCGGGGCCACTTCTTCGCCGCCGCCGCGGAGGCGATGCGGCGGATCCTCATCGAGAGCGCCCGCCGGCGTCGCAGCCTGAAGCGGGGCGGCGACCGACAGCGGAAAGAGCTCCGCGAGGTGTCCGTCGAGCCGGACGACGCCGACCGCCTGCTGGACATGGACGCCGCCCTGCAGAAGCTCGCCGCGGAGGACCCGGACCTCGCCGCGCTGGTCAAGCTGCGGTACTTCGCCGGGCTGAGCGTGGAGGAGACCGCCGCCGCGTTGGGCGTCTCGCCGCGGACGGTCAAGCGGCACTGGACCTTCGCCCGCGCCTGGCTGGGGCGGGAACTGGGCGCGGACGGGCTCGATCCGCCGTGACACGATCTGTGGCGGGCCGGCCGGGCGGCGCTTGACCCGTCCCGCGCGGAAGCGTCGCATGAGAAGAGTCCGCCCCGGCGTTTCGTCCCCCCCTGCCTCCCCCGCCGTCGTGAAGCCGCAAGGGGTCGCCGAACCGCCGTCGTCCGTGCGGCGGTTCGCTGACGAGCGGTCCCTGTTCCTCAAGGCGGTCGAGATCGAAGGCCCGGCGGAGCGGGCGGCGTTCGTTGCGGAGGCCTGCGGCGAGGACGGCGAACTGCGCGAGGCGGTGCTCCGGCTGCTCCGGGAGCACGACCGCGACGACTGCCCCTGGGACCGCCCCGCGGCCGCCGGTTCGATCCCGCCGGCGTCGATCGTGTCGCGGCTCCGCGGGGAACTGGGCGGGGCGTCGGGGGACGTCGCCGCGTTGCTGCCCCGGGAGCGGAGCGTCGGGGAGACCGTCGGTCCGTACCGGCTGCGGGAGCAAATCGGCGAGGGCGGCTTCGGCCTGGTGTTCGTCGCCGACCAGCTGCGGCCGGTCCGCCGGCGGGTGGCGCTGAAGGTGATCCGGCCCGGCATGCAGACCGGCGAGATCGCCGCCCGCTTCGAGGCGGAGCGCCAGGCGCTGGCGATGATGGATCACCCCAACATCGCCCGGGTGTTCGACGCCGGCGTGACCGACGACGGCTTGCCCTACTTTGCCATGGAGCTGGTGCGGGGCGTCTCCCTGACGGAATTCTGCGACGCGAACCGGCTCGACCTGCGGGGGCGGCTCGACCTGTTCGTCGCCATCTGCCAGGCGGTTCAGCACGCGCACCAGAAGGGCGTGGTGCACCGGGACCTCAAGCCGTCCAACGTGCTCGTCACCCAGCAGGACGGCCGGCCGCTGCCGAAGGTGATCGACTTCGGCATCGTGAAGGCGGTCGGTCCGGGGCCGGAGGACCGGCTGACGGACCGCACGATTTACACCGGCTTCAAGGCGATGATGGGCACCCCGGCCTACATGAGCCCGGAGCAGGCGGAGATGACCAGCGGCGAGGTCGACACCCGCAGCGACATCTACTCGCTGGGCGTCCTCCTGTACGAACTGCTGACCGGCGCCACCCCCTTCGCCGGCGACCGGCTGCGGGAGGCCGGGCTGATCGAATTCCGCCGCATCCTGCTCGAGGAGGAGCCGCCCCCGCCCAGCGGCCGGCTGGGAACGCTGCGGCTCGCCGAGGCCACCACCGTCGCCGCCAACCGTCGGCTGGAGCCGACCCGGCTCACCTCCGCCCTCCGCGGCGACCTCGACTGGGTCGTGATGAAGGCCCTGGAGAAGGACCGCGGCCGCCGCTACCCCACGGCGATCGCCTTGGCGGAGGACGTGACGCGGTTCGTGGAGGGCCTGCCGGTCGAGGCCCGGCCGCCGTCGCGGCGGTACCGGTTCTCCAAGTTCGCCCGGCGGCACGCGGTCGCGCTGAGCACGGCGGCGGTCGTCGCCGCGGCGTTGATCGTGGGCACCGGGGTGAGCGTCTGGCAGGCGAGCGTCGCCCGGGCCGCCCTCGCCCAGGCCCGCCTCGCCGAGGCGGAGGCCGGGCGGAGCCGGGATGAACTGGAGGGCTTCACCGAACGGCTCCGGCAGGCGACCGAACTGCTGGGCAAGGCCCGGGCGCTGGCGGACGCCGGGGACCGGGCCGCGGCGCTGCGGACCTACGATCAGGCCGCCCGCGTGCAGCCGCGGTACTTCGCCGTCTGGGCGGAGCGCGGGGCCTTCTTCGCCCGGCTGGGCCTGTGGGACCGGGCCGCCGCCGACTTCGCCCAAGCCCGCACGTTGGGGGCTCCGGCGACCGGGGCGGAGTTCCTGGGGGTGCCGCAGCTGTTCGTCCTTACCGGCCGGCACCGGGAATACCGGGCGATCGCCGAGGCGATGGCGGCCGGCGGGGCGCCGCTCGGGGGCATCTACGAACAGACTGAACTCCGCGGCCGGCTGGCGGGGCCGCTGTCGCAGCGGGAAGCCGCCGTCCTCGCCGCCGCGGCGGAGCGGCTGGTGGAGGCCCCCCCGCCGGAGGATGCGGCGCTCGGCTTCGACGACCGCGGTCGCATTCCCCGGGGGGTGAAGCTGTACATCGCCGGCTGGGCCCACCTGCGGGCCGGCAACCTGGATCGGGCGATCGAGCGGTTGGAGCAGGCCGGGGCGAACCGCGGCTGGCGGGGGCACGGCCTCGTCGCCCCGCTGCTGGCCCTCGCCCACAGCGCCCGCGGCCGCGGCGAGCAAACCCGGGCAGCCTTCGCCGCCTCGGAGCGGGTGATGGAGGACTACCTCGCCGAGGCCGCCGACCGGGCGGACGGCATGCCGTCGGTGCCCTGGTTCGACTGGGCGGAGTTTCTCCTCTTTCACCGGGCCGCCGCCGCCCGGGTCGGAGCCGACCTCACGGAGCTGGACGAACGGCTGGAGGCCCTGCGACTCCGCACCCTCGCCGGGCTGGAGTAGCGGGCCGTCGGAGCGCCGGGGCGCGGCGTGAGAAAAATCGTGGCCCCCGCGGGCGCCGGCTGACGCATCACTCCGGACGGCGCCCTTCTCCCGCCCGCCGTCCGGGCGACGGCGCCGCCCCCGGACCGCTCCGCAGACGCCGCCATGAACCGCCTCCCCCGCCGTTCCTTTCCCGTCACCCTGGCCGGCGCCACGGTCGCCGCGACGGCCGCGGTCGCCCACGCCCAACGCGGCGGCCCGCCGGGCGGCGGGCGGGAGGGCCGCTCCCCCGGGGACGTGGAGCTCGAAAAGGGACCGCTCGCCGCGGACGAGTTCGAGAAGAACGCGCTCGCGGTGATCGCCGACGTCGCCGCGAACCAAGCGTTCCGCAACGTGCCGGAGCACGACGGCCGGCTGCTCCGCATCTTCGCCCGCTGCTGCGAGGCGCAGCACGTGGTCGAGCTGGGAACCTCGACCGGCCTGTCCGGCATCTGGATCGGCCTGGCTCTGAAACAGACCGGCGGCAGGTTGACCACCTACGAGATCGACCCCGGTCGGGCCGCGATCGCCCGGGCCAATTTTGAGCGGGCGGGGATGAAGGACCTCGTCACCCTCGTCGAGGGCGACGCCCACGAGGAGCTGCCCAAGCTTGAGGGGCGAATCGATATGGCGTTCCTCGACGCGGACAAGGAGGGCTACGTCGACTACCTCAAAACGCTGCTCCCGCATCTGCGGCCGGGGGGAACGATCCTCGCCCACAACATCAACCCCCGCATGGCCGACCCGGCCTTCATGACGGCGATCACGACCGACCCGAACCTGGAGACGGTCGTCCGCGGCGGGATGTCCGTGACGCTGAAGAAGAGCTAGCCGCGACGTCCTCCCCCGCCGCAACCTCTCGCCCCGCTGCCATGACCGAGCCCGCGTTGTCTCCGACCGCTTCCGTCGTACGCCCCCTGGGCGGGGCGACGCCGTTGCGGGTGGAACGGCTGACGAAACGCTTCCGTCAGGGCGGCCGGGCCGTCGAGGCGCTGGCGGACGTGTCGCTGTCGGTGGCGCCGGGGGAGTTCGTCGCGGTGATGGGCGCCAGCGGGTCCGGCAAGAGTACCCTGCTGCACCTCGCCGCCGGGCTGACCCCGCCGGACGGCGGGCGGGTGTTCGTGGAGGGCGAGGAACTCTCCGCGATGCGGGAGCCGCGGCTGACGCGGTTCCGCCGGCGGCGGATCGGGCTGGTGTTTCAGGCGTTCAACCTCGTGCCGACGCTGACGGCGCTGGACAACGTCCGCCTGCCGCTGTGGACCGACGACGCCCGCGCCGCCGGCCGGCGGGCCGCCGCCCTGCTGATAGAAATGGGCCTCGCCGACCGGGTCGACCACCGCCCGGACGCCCTCAGCGGCGGCGAGCAGCAGCGGGTCGCCATCGCCCGGGCCCTCGTCACGAACCCGGCGCTGGTGTTGGCCGACGAGCCGACCGGCAGTCTGGACTCCGTCACCGGGCAGTCGATCTGCCGCCTGTTGCACGACCTGTCGCGGACGCAGGGCCGGGCGATCGTGGTCGTCACCCACGAACCGGCGGTCGCCTGCTGGGCCGACCGGGTGGTGATCCTCCGCGACGGCGCCGTCCGGGCCGAGTTGACCCGCGCGGACTACGACGCCGTGCAGGGGCTGGCGACCGCCTATCAGGAGCACGCCGCCGCCCCGCCCCCGGACGCCGCCCCCGCCGCGGCGGACGACTGAGAACGGTCCGCCGGCCGGCCGGCGGACCGTTCGTCCTGAAGAACCCACCACCGCGGATTCCACCTCGAAAGCGACCCGATGAAGCTCGCCCACGTTATGACGGCCTTCGCCCTGGCGGCGCCGTCGTTTGCCGTCGCCCAGGAACGGCTCGGTCCGGACCCGGCGGCGCTGGCCGCCGCCCGGGAGAAGGGGGCGGCGTTCCTCAAGACCACGCAGGCGGAGGACGGCAGCTGGTCCTCGCCGGACGCGATCGGCATCACGGCGTTAGCGACGCAGGCGCTGATGTCCGCCGGGCTGCCGCAGGACGACCCCGCCGTCGCCGCCGGGCTGGCGAAGATCGCGGGCGCCGCTCAGGAGGACGGCCGCATCTCCACGCCGAACAGCCGCATCTCCGGCTACGAAACGTCGGTGGCGGTCGTCGTGCTCTCCGAAGCGGACGCGGAGAAGTACGCCCCGATCGTCAAGAAGGCGGAGGCGTTCCTCCGGGGCATGCAGTTTGACGAGGAGGACGGCGTGGAGTCCGGCGACGTGGCCTACGGCGGCGTCGCCTACGGCCCGGGCGGCGGCCGGCCGGACCTCTCCAACACCGCTTACCTGATCGAGGCCCTGCGAGCCGCCGGCGCCGGGGAGGACGACCCGGCCATTCAAAAGGCGCTGACCTTCGTTTCCCGCTGCCAGAACCTGGAGTCGGAATACAACCGGAGCGAAACCGCCGCCGCGGTAAACGACGGCGGCTTCTTCTATAACCCCGTCGCGGAGGTCTCCGCCGCCGGCCGCACCCCGCAGGGCGGCCTGCGGAGCTACGGCAGCATGACCTACGCCGGCCTGAAAAGCATGGTCTACGCCGGGCTCGACCAGGACGACCCGCGGGTGAGGGCCGCGCTCGACTGGATCGGGAAGAACTACACCGTCCAGCAGAACCCGGGCATGGGCGACGCCGGTCTCTATTACTACTACCAGTTGTTCGGCAAGGCGTTGGACGCGGCGGACGTGGCCCGGCTGACGGACGAGTCGGGCGCCGCCCACGACTGGCGCGGCGACCTCGCCGAGCGGCTGTTCGCCCTGCAGAAGCCCAACGGCAGCTGGGTGAACGACAACGAGCGCTGGATGGAGGGCGATCCGAGTTTGGCGACCGCGTTCGCCCTGCTGGCGTTGGACGACTGCGACCCGCCGACCGCCGAGTGAACCCGTCGGAGATCTGGACAGCGGCCCGTTGAGGCCGACAATGCCGCTGATCGCATGACCGCCCGTCGATCGATCGACGGGCGGCGGTCCCCGTTGCGTGGCGCCCGCCGCGTCGCCCGCCGCCGCCCGATCCCCCGCCGCCCTGTCACGCCGACGCGTCGCGTCGCTGGCGGAGCGCCCCCGTCCGCCTGCGACGCCCGCCACGTGAAAATCGATTCCCCTTCGCCCGTCCGGTCTCCGGCCGTCTCGCTGCTGACGGTCCTGGCGTTGACGGCGCTCGGCGCCGGCCCGTCCGCCCTCGCCCAGTCGGCCGCCCCGCCGCCGGCCACGCTGGTGGACGTGGTTCCCGTCCGGCAGGCGAAGGTCGCCTCCGGCCGGGAGTTCGTCGGCACAATCACGCCCCTGAAACTGGCGACGGTCGGCAGCGCCGTGAGCGGCCGGATCGTGGAGTTCCCCGTGGAACAGGGCGACCGCGTGGAGGCCGGCGCCACGCTGGCCCAGGTGCTCACCGGCACGATCGAATTGGAGCTGAAAGCCGCCGAGGCGCAGCTCGACCTCTCCCGTCAGGAACTGGCGGAGTTGGAGAACGGCACGCGGCCGGAGGAATTGCGTCAGGCGCAGGCCCGGGCGACCTCCGCCGACGCCACGCGAAAGTTTTTAGAAACCCGCCGCAAGCGGGTGGAAATGCTGTACGACCGCAGTTCCGCGATGACGCGGGACGACGTGGACGAGGCCGCCGCCGCCCAGATCGAGGCGGAGCAGGCCTATCAGGAGGCTCTCGCCGCCCTCGAACTCGCCGAGGCCGGTCCGCGGCCGGAACGCATCGCCCAAGCCCAGGCCCGGGTGGCGCTGCAGGAGGCGACCGTGGAGAAGCTCAAGGATCAGATCAAAAAGTACCGGATTCAGTCCCGCTTCGCCGGCTACGTCATCGAGGAGCACACCGAGGAGGGCGAGTGGGTGAACAGCGGCGACCCGGTCGCCGCCGTCGCCGCCCTGGACGAGGTGGAGGTGGAGGCGTTCGTGCTGGAGGAGTACGTCCCCCACATCCGCCCCGGCATCTCCGCCCGGGTGGAGGTGCCGTCCCTGCCGAACCGGGCTTTTTTGGGGACGGTTTCCTCCGTGGTGCCGCAGGGCGACTCCCGCACCCGCACTTTCCCCGTGCGGGTGAAGGTGGAGAACGTCATTAGCGAGGACGGTCCGATCATGAAGGCCGGCATGCTGGCCCGGGTCACCCTGCCGACCGGCGCCGAGACGGACGCCCTGCTGGTGCCGAAGGATGCGCTGGTGCTCGGCGGTCCGCAGCCGCTGGTCTGGGCCGTGGCCCAGGGCGGCGTGAGCGGCTCCGAGGGCGGGGAGCGTCGGGGCGAGGCCCGGGCCGTCCCTGTCCGCCTGGGCGTGGCCGAGGGCGAAGCCATTCAGGTGATCGGCGACCTCTCCGAGTCCGACCTGGTCGTCGTCCGCGGCAACGAACGCATCATCCCCCCGCGGAGCGGCAACCCGGTCGTCCGCTGGACCCCGCGTGCCCCCCGCGACGGCGGCTGAGACGCGCGGATCGCGGGTGGGTCCCCGGCGGGAGCGGCCGCCGGGGCGGGATTGCCCAGACGTTGAACCGCACCGGCTTAGATTTTCCACGCCGCCCCCCGGGGCTCTTCGGACACAGCTATGAACTTCATCGCGGCGCTCGTCTCCAACCCCGTCAAAGTCGCGGTCGGGGTGCTGCTGACGATGATGTTCGGCCTCGTGGCGTTGGCCCGGATGCCGATGCAGCTCACGCCGGAGGTGCAGACGCCCACGATCACCGTCGAGACCCGCTGGCCGGGCGCCAGCCCGCAGGAGATCGAGCGCGAGATCGTCGTCGAGCAGGAGGAACAATTAAAGAGCGTGGAGAACGTCACCAAGCTCACCTCCGAGAGCACCGACTCCAGCGCCCGCATCACGATGGAGTTCCGCGTCGGCACGGAGATGGACCGGGCCGTCGTCGACGTCATCGGCCGGCTGGAGCAGGTCCCGCAGTACCCCCGGGACGCCGACAAACCGGTCATCAGCACGGCGAACTCCGCCGACCGCCCGATCGCCTGGTTCATCCTCGGCTCCCGGCTGCCCACGCCGGAGCAGTTGGACGAACTGGAGGCGGAGCATCCCGAACTCGCCGAGGGACTGGCCGAGGTCCGCAAGGCCCACAACGAGGGTCTGGCGATGCTGCGGCTCCGGCTGCTCGCCGAGAAGCACGAGGCGGTGAAAACCCTGCTGCCGCCGCCGGAGTTGAACGTCTCCGAACTCAAGCGGTTCGCCGAGGACGAGATCGAGGCCCGGCTGGAGCGGGTCTCCGGCGTGTCGCAGGCGAACGTGCGGGGCGGCCTGGAGGACGAACTGCAGGTGATCGTCGACCCGCAGAAGCTCGCCGCCCGGCGGCTGACGCTGCCGGACGTGCGGCGGGTGCTTCAGGGACAGAACGCGGACGTCTCCGCCGGCGACTTCTGGGAGGGCAAGCGCCGCTACGTGGTCCGTACGCTGGGGCAGTTCCGCTCCCCGGAGCAGGTCGCCGACCAGCCCCTGGCGGTGGTCGACGGGGCGCCGGTGTACCTCCGCGACGTGGCGGAGGTGAAGCTGGGTTATAAAAAACCGGACGGCCTGGTGCGGCGGTTCGGCGAGTCGAGCATCGCCATCAACGCCCAGCGGGAGACCGGGGCGAACGTGCTGGACGTGATGGACGGTCTGCGGGAGGTCGTGGCGACCCTCAACGACGGCGTCCTGAAGGAACGCGGCCTGCAACTCACGCAGGTGTACGACGAAACGGACTATATCTACTCCGCCGTCGAACTCGTCCAGCAGAACATCGTGATCGGCGGGGCGCTGACGATGATCGTGCTGATGCTCTTTTTACACCTCGGCGTGCGGGCGCTGATCGTGGCCCCGCTGATCGCCCTGACCGGGCTGGCGGCGGCGGTCTTCTCCCCGTGGTACTTCGCGCTGACGCTGGCGATCATCGTCGGGGCCGGGTTCTGGTTCGCCCGGGGGGCGCTGGTCGTCGGGTTGGCGATTCCCACCAGTATCGTCGGCACCTTTTTATTGTTGGACGCCCTGGGCCGGTCGTTGAACGTGGTCAGCCTCGCCGGGCTGGCGTTCGCGGTCGGGATGCTGGTCGACAACGCGGTCGTCGTGCTGGAAAACATTTATCGGCGGTACGACGAACTCGGCGAGCCGCCCATGACCGCCGCGGTGCGGGGCACGCAGGAGGTTTGGGGGGCGGTGCTCTCCTCCACGCTGACGACCGTCGCGGTGTTCCTGCCGATCGTCTTCATTCAGGAGGAGGCCGGGCAGCTGTTCCGCGACATCGCCCTGGCGATCAGCGGGGCGGTGGCGCTGTCGCTGGTCGTCTCGATGACGTTGATCCCCACGGCCTCGGCCCGGCTGTTCGGCAACCGCCAGAAGGATCGCCGCGAGGCCGCCGCGGGGCCGCGACGTTCCTACGGCGCCCGCATCTCCCGCGGCGTGGTCGGGCCGATCGAGCGGGCCGGCGGGGCGCTGACGAAGCTGATCGTCGGCGTGAACGCCTGGCTGCAACGCGGCTTCGTCCGACGGGCCGTCGCCGTCGTCGCCCTGTTCGGCGTCTCGCTGAGCTGCCTGTTCCTCGTGCCGCAGGTCGAATACCTCCCCACCGGCAACCGCAACCTGGTGTTCGGCATCCTGATGCCCCCGCCCGGCTATAACCTCGACCAATTAATGGAGATGGGCGAGCAGGTCGAGGAGGACCTCAAGCCCTATTGGAACACGGAGCCCGGCACGCCGGAGGCCGCCGCGCTGGATTACCCGATCATCGGCGACTTCTTCTTCGTCGCCCGCGGCCGGGAGGTGTTCATGGGTCTGCGGGCGGACGATCCCTCCCGCGTGGGCGAACTCGTCCCGCTGGTTCAGGAGGTCGGCGCCAAGCTGCCGGGCACCTTCACCGTCGCCAAACAGTCCAGCCTGTTCGAACGCGGCCTGACCGCCGGCCGGACGATCGACGTGGAGATCACCGGCCCGGAATTAGAGGACCTCGTGGCGATCGGCGGCCGCATCCTCGGGGCCACCAAGGGCCTTTATCCGGAGGCCCAGGTTCGCCCCGTGCCCAGCTTGGACCTCTCCAGCCCGGAGGTGCACATCGAACCGAAACTGTTGCAGGCCGCGGACATGCAGGTCTCGGCGGCGGACCTCGGGTTCACCGCCGACGCCCTGATCGACGGGGCGTTCGTCGGCGACTACTTCGTCGGCGGCGACAAGATCGACCTGACGCTCGTCGGCCGCGACCGCTACGTCGGCAGCGCCGACGACCTCCGCACCCTGCCCGTCGCCACCCCGGAGGGCCGGCTGGTGCCGTTGGAGGCCCTGGCGAAGGTGCGGCTTACCAGCGGCCCGGAGCAGGTGAACCACCGGGAGCGAGTCCGCAGCATCACCATCGAGGTCTCCCCCCCGCCGGCGGTGGCGCTGGAGACGGCGATGGAACGCATCCGCGACGAGGTGATTGCCCCGCTCCGGGAGGAGAACGCCCTCGGCCCCGGCATGCGAATTAACCTCGCCGGCACCGCCGACAAGCTGGAGCAAACCTGGCAGGCCCTCTGGGTGAACCTCGCCCTCGCTCTGCTCATCACCTACCTGCTGATGGCCGGCCTCTTCGAAAGCTGGATCTATCCGCTGGTGATTATCTGCACCGTGGTCCCCGGGGCGCTGGGCGGCGTGCTGGGCCTGCGGGCGTTGAACTTCGTCTACGCCCAACCGCTGGACGTGCTCACGATGCTGGGGTTCTTCATCCTGATCGGCACGGTGGTCAACAACGCGATCCTGATCGTCCACCAGGCGCTTAACAACATGCGGGAGGAGGGGATGGAGCCGAACCCCGCCCTGCTGGAGAGCGTCCGCACCCGCGTTCGGCCGATCTTTATGACGACGATGACCACGGTGCTCGGCCTGTTGCCGCTGGTCCTCTTCCCCGGCGCCGGCAGCGAACTTTATCGCGGGCTCGGCAGCGTCGTGCTCGGCGGATTGATCGTGGCCACGCTGTTCACCCTCGTGCTGGTCCCGACGCTGTTCAGCCTGACCCGCGACCTCCGCGAGTCGTTCCTCCGCCTGCTGGGCGGCGGAAGCGAAGCGGACGACGCGGACGAGGACGTGCCGCCGCCCCGCGAGCCCTCGCCCCGGCCCCGCCGCGTCGAGGAGCGGCCGGTCGTCGCCCGCCCCCCGCTGACGGCGACGGCCTCCTGAGCCGGCCGGCCGGTCCGCCGGTCCGGTTCACTCCGCGGCCGGCGCGGTCCGCCGCAGGACTGCGGTGACGGGGTCGTGGTCGGAGGGCGTGCGGCCGTCGCGGTGCGTGCGGTCGATGGCGGCGTCCTCGATCGTCCAATGCGGCGTGACGGCGAGCCAGTCGATCCGCACGTCGCTGCGCTCCTCCCGCCGGAAGCCGCCGAAGGTTCCGGCCGCCTCGCCGGGTTCGCCGTCGGGGTATTTCTCGGCATAGCTGTCCCGCAGCGAGGCCCCCGCCCCGGCGTCGCCGAACAGGTTCTGATAGGGCGCGCTCCCCGGAGCCGCGTTGAAGTCCCCGGTGAGGATCGCCGGCCCGTCGCCGGCGATCTCCGCGATTTTCGCCCGGACGAGCGAAGCCGACTCCGCCCGGGCCTGCGGCCCGCGATGGTCGAAATGGGTGTTAAAGAACCAGAACACGCCCGCCCCGCCCGGCGTCCGGTCGCGGAGTTTGAGCCAGGTGCACATCCGCGGCAGGGAGCTGTCCCAGCTTCGACTGCCGACCTCCCCCGGCGTCTCGCTGAGCCAGAAGTGCCCGCCGTCCAGCTTTTCCAGGCGTTCTTTGCGATAGAGGACGGCCATCATCTCGCCTTCGTCCTGGCCGTCGGTGCGACCGACGCCGAACGCGGCGTAGCCGGGCAGGCGCTCCAATAAATCGTCCCGCTGAAAGGCGAGCGTCTCCTGCGTGCCCAGCACGTCGGGGGCGAACGCTTTAATCGTCTCCGCGACCAGCTCTTTGCGGTGCGGCCAGGCGTTCTCGCCGTCCCGGGCGGAGCCGTAGCGAATGTTAAAGCTCATCACCCGCAGTGGGGCGACGTTCGCCGGTTCGTCCGGCTCCGCCGCCGCGGCCGGTCCGACGGCGCCGAGGGTCGCCAAACCCGCGAGCAGGACGTGAATTGAGCGGGGGGCGGGCGCCATCGTGGTTCTCGGAAAAGACGGGGTGAAGGCCGGCGGAGCGGGCCGCGGGGCCGGGCACCGTAGGCGGCGCGGAACCGGAGACGCCAGCCGCGGCGGAACGACTTTCCCGCGAAATTGATCCCGGCGGGGGTGATTCCCGACGGCGGCGGGCGGGGCGTCCCCCGCTCCCGCCCGGCCGGTCCGGCGCCACGATTCCCCCTCCCGACGCCTCTCCGACCGATGCCCGCTACCCGCCGACGCTTCTGTCAGATCGCCGGCGGCGCCCTCGCCGCCGCCGCGGTCCCGTCCGCCCTCCCCGCCAAGCTCCGTCCGATGTCCGACGCCCCCGCCCTGCCCCCCGCGCAGCTGACCGGCCGCCCCCTGCCGGAATTGCTCCAACCGCTGCCCCTCCCGCCGTCGGAGCGGATCGGCTTCGCCCTCGTCGGGCTCGGCGCCTACGCACTGAATCAGATCGCCCCGAACCTGGCGAACACCCGCGGCTGCAAACTGTCGGCGCTCGTCTCCGGCAATGCGGAGAAGGCCGGCCGCGTCGCCGACGCCTACGGGCTGGGCAAGGAACACGTCTATTCCTACGACGACTTCGACCGCCTCGCGGACGATCCGGCGGTGGACGTCGTTTATATTATCCTCCCGAACGCCTTTCACCGGGAGTGGACGGAGCGGGCCTTCGCCGCCGGCAAGCACGTGCTGTGCGAAAAGCCGATGGCCGGCACCCCCGAGGAGTGCGAGGCGATGATCGCCGCCGGGGAGAGGGCCGGGAAAAAATTGATGATCGCCTACCGGGCCCAGTTCGACCCGTACAACCTGGAAGCGATCGCGGCCGTCCGCGGCGGCGACGGGAAGGAGGGGCAGATCGGCGCCCCCCGCATCGTCGTCTCCGATCACGGGCGCATCCTCGACCTGTCGGACGTCCGCGATCAGTGGCGGGCGAAGAAGGAACTCGCCTGCGGCGGGTCGCTGTACGACATCGGCATCTATTCCGTGAACGGCGCCCGCTATCTGCTCGGCGAGGAGCCGACGGAGATCTCCGCCCGTTACCTGCCGCGGTCGAACCGGCCCGAGGTGACCGTCGAGGAGGGCGTCGAATGGCGGATGACCTTCCCCTCCGGCGCCGTGGCCTCGTGCACCTCCAGCTATCGGGTCGCGGGCAATAAACGCATCCACGTGCAGGGCGAGGAGGGCGAGGTCACCCTTGATCCCGCCACGGATTATTACATCCGCAACCTGGAGATCGTCTCCGGCGACCAGACCCGCAACGTGGAGATCCCGCAGGCGAACCAGTTCGCCGCGATGCTGGACGAAATGGCGACCGCCGTCCGCGAGAACCGCGAACCGAAGACCCCCGGCGCCGAAGGCCTCCGCGACGTGCGAATTCTGACCGCCATCTACGAGGCCGCGGAGACCGGGAAAACGGTCCGCGTTTGATCTCAAAAGAGCCCGAGCGGCGGCCGTTGCACGACGAACCTTCGCGCCGCCGCGATTTAATCTGCGCTTTACTCATTCTATCGCAATGGTCCCGCACGCGGAGCGTCCCGGACCCTTCAAGGGTCCGGGACGCTGGCGTTGCCTGACGCTCAAGCAACCGGCAGAGCGTTCCGGTTCCGTCCGACCGGGTCAGGACCCCAGCAGTTCCACGTTCCAGTAGGCTTCGGAGAGGAACCGCTCCCAGCTTTCGACCCGCACGTTGCGGGCGCTGTAAACCGGGTTCCACGCGGGCCGCTTGGGCTCGCGGGGCAGGGTCATGCGGGCCTCGGCGGGGGTGCGGTCGGCCTTGCGGTGGTTGCACCGCACGCAGGCCAGCACGCAGTTTTCCCAGCTCGTGGCGCCGCCGCGGCTGCGGGGCAGCACGTGGTCGATCGTCAGTTCGTTCCCGCCCGGCTTCACGCCGCAGTACTGGCAGGCGTGCCGGTCCCGCCGGAATAAATTCCGCCGGGTGAAGGGCACGGTGCGCCGGTGCAGCTTGTCGTAGGTCGTCAGGGCGATGACCTCCGGCGCTTTTAATTCGAACCGCACGGTTTTGACGACGGGTTCGCCGTCCTCCGGCTTTTTGCGGCTCCAATCCTCCCAGCTGTAAAGTTGGTAGTCGGCCGGGTCGACCACGCGGGCCGAGTCGTTCCAGAGCAGGACCAGCGCGCGGGCCACGTTCGCCACCCCGACCGGCTGCCAGTTCCGGTTCAGCACGAGGGTGGGTCGGGAGAGGGCCGCGACGGCGGTCATCGGGAAGCTCTTTCGGTCGACGTCGAACGCCGGTTGATCAACCGGCGTTCAACGGGGGACGGGGCGAAGCAATCACGAGTCAGACCGCCACGTCTCCGAAAAGTTCGCTCCCGGACCGTTCGCGTCGCGTCCCGGCCGCCAGGCACCCGGACGCCCGGGGGTGCGGGCGCTGCGAGCGTTGGCAACCGAACCGTCGCCGCGCGGGGCAAGTTTCGGGCCGTTCGGGTCGGAGTCACCCTATCCGGGCCGCAGACCCCCGGCAACAGGCCCCGCCGGCCGGGGCCGCGGACTTCATCCGCAAGTCACCGGGTTTTCACGATCCGGCGGCCGAAGAACGGTCGATGCGCCCGGGAGCCGACCCCGCTCCCGGTCCCCGCAACCGGCCCCGCCCCGTGCCGCCCGCTCCCGACGCCGCCGTCGAATCGCCCCCGCCCGCTCCCGCCCCGGGGCGCTCCCGCGGGAGGCTGCGGTGGGGGCGGTTGGCGGCGGTCGGGGCGGCCCTGCTGGCGGCGGGGCTGTGGTTCGCCCCGGCCTTCGTCGCCCGGTCCGGCCTGCGGCACACAGTCGCGCACCGCCTGTTTCCGGAGTTGAACGCCGACGTGACGGTCGGCCGGGCGGAGCTTTCCTGGCTCGCCCCGGTCGCGCTGCGGGACGTGACCGTGACCGCCCGCGAGGCCGCCGGCGGAGACGAACCGCTGCTGCGCGTCGCCGCGATCCGCACCGAGCGGCCGCTGCACGCCCTGCTCTCCGCCGCCCTGTTCCCCGGCGGGGAGCCGGTCGATTACGGCCGGATCACGCTGGAGGAGCCGCGACTGCGGGTCCGCGTGCGGCCGGGCGGCAGCGACTTGGAGGACGCGCTCGCGCCGCTGTTGGCCGGCGAGGCCTCCGCGACGCCGCCCGGGTTCGCCGTGGCGGTGAAGGCCGGGGCCGTGACGGTTCTCGACGCCTCCGGCCGTCGGCTGGAGGGGCGGAACCTCCGCGGCGCCGTCCGGCGGTCGGCGGGGGCGTCCCTGCCGAACCGGGCGGAGATCGACGGAACCTGGGGCGACGGCGAACGGTCCGGCACGGTCGCGGCGACGCTGGCCGCCGCCGCGGGGACGTCGGCGAACGGTCGGGCGGCCACCGGCGCCGGGGCGAACCGTTGGGCGTTGCGGGCGGACGGCGTGCCCCTCACCGCCGCGGCCCCGTTGCAGAGCCGCTTCGCCGCGGACGCCGCTCCCTGGGCGCTGGACGGGGCGCTCTCCGGAGATTTGACCGGGGACCTGACCGCGAACGGCTGGACCGCCGAGGGGCGGCTGGTCGGCGATCGCCTGACGGCTCGCCGGGGCGACTGGCCCGCGGGCGATCGGCTGCGGCTGGCCTCCGCGAGGCTCTCCGGCGGACTATCCGGCCGGTTCGACGGCGCCGGGGCGGACCTGCGGGCCGACCGGCTGACCTTCCGCTCCGATCTGGGCGATCTGTCCGCCGACGGCCCGCTGCCGACGGCTCTGCCGGCCGACCCGGCGGCGTGGCTCGAGGCCGACCGCACCCTCCGCGGGCGGATCGACGTCGCCGCGTTGGCCGCGCAACTCCCGGGCGTCCTGGGGCTGGCGGAGGGGGCGACGGTCGAGGGCGGCGCGCTGAACCTCTCCCTGACCACGGCCGCGGGCGACCGGCCCCGCGCCCGCCGGATCGCCGCGTCGGCCGACCTGGAAAACCTCCGGGCCGTGCTGCCGGGGGGCGAGCGGATCGCCCCGGACGGCCCGATCTCCGCCCAGTTGGACGCCGTCCGGGAGGACGCGGGGCCCATCGCCGTTGAGCGGCTGGTCGCCCGGACCGACGGCCTCGCCGCGGTCGGCCGCGGGACCGCGGAGGAACTAACGGCGGACGTGTCCGTCGACCTCGCCGCGTTCGACCGCACCTTCGGCCGCCTGCTGAACCTCGGCGGCCGCTGGGCGGGGTCGATGGACGGCACGGTGCAGGTCCGCCGCGCCGCCGCGGACCGCTTCGCCGTGCGGGCCGGGGGCGTCGGCCGGGAAATCCGCTTCGCTCCCCCCGCCGGCGCCCCGGTGCGGGAAGAAGAGGTGACGGTGAAGGTCGGCGTGGACCTCCTCCGCGACGACGCCGGGCGCTGGTCGACCGCCTTCGTCGGGGGGCGGGCGGAGTCCGGAGCGGACGTGTTGTCGATCACGCCGAAGGACGCCGAAGGACTCTCGCTGACTCTTGATGGAGAGTTGTCGACTCTCACGCGTCGAGTTGGAGCGGCCGTGAGTCTCCCCATTGACTCCCTGAATGGCGGTCTGCGGGCGTCTGCGGCGTTGCGGCCGGCGGGCGCTGGGTGGGCGGTGGAGGACGGGAAGGCGGAGTTGCGACGGCTGATTCTCGACGCCCCCGGCCTGCGGCTGCGGGAGTCGGTGGCGACGCTGGAGATCCGCGGCACGCTCAATCCCGCCGCCGGAACCTTCGCCGGGACGTTTGAGTGGGTCGGCGACGCGCTTTCCGTCGAGGCGGAGCGGGTGCGGTTCGACCCCGCCGCCGCCCCGGCGCTGACGGCGGAACTCACCGCTCGCGGCGACTCGGGCCGGCTGTGGGCCTGGTTCCCCGCCGCCGACGTCGCCGGCGTGCGGCCGGAGGGGCGGTTCACCGCCCAGGGGGCCGGCACGGCGGAGTTCGGCCCCGCGGGCTTTGCGGGAGCCGGGTTCGCCGGGACCGTCGCCCTCGCCGACCTCACGATCCTCACCCCGCCGGACCCGCGGTCGGCCCCGGGATCGGCGTGGGTCGCGGCGTGGCGGGAGCCGTCGGCGACCCTCGCCGGGGCGGTCCGGTACGATGCCGGGGCGACGGCCGCGGGGAGCGACGCGCTGCACCTCGGGCCGCTGGCGGCGACCGCGGGGGGGGCGTCGTTGACCGCCGACGGCGTGGTGCGGGACCTGTTCGGGACGATGCACGCGGACCTCTCCGGTCGGTTGGCGGTGGACTGGGCGACGCTGGGACCGCGGCTGGGGACGGCGGAGGCCGGGGCGACGCTGACGGGAACGAGCGATCGCCCGTTCACGCTCCGCGGGCCGCTGGCGTCTCCGGCGGAGCTGTCCGGCCGGGCGGGGCTGGGTTGGGACGAACTCCGCGGGGGCGGGTTCTCCTTCGGTCAGGGGGCGTTGGTCGCCACGCTGGGCGGGGGGCGGGTGCGGATCGACGGGATCGACTGGCCGCTCGTGCCGCTCGCCGACGGCGGGACCGGGGCCGGCGGTTCGGGGCCGCGGTCCGCGATCGGGCGGCTGCGGACCACGCCGACGATCGACCTCACCGGCCGCGAGGCCGCGGTGCGGCTGCCGGCGGGCCGCATCCTGTCCGGCGTGCGGTTCACGCCGGAGGCGACCCGCGGGTGGCTGGGCCTGGTGAGCCCGCTGGCGGCCGGCGCCGTGCAGGCGGACGGCGCGTTCGACGTGGACCTCGACGGCGCCGCGGTTCCGCTGTCGGACCTGCTCGCCGGCGACCTGCGGCGGGCGGGGGCCGGCGGGCGGCTGGTCGTGGAACGGGCCGACTTCACCGCCGGCCCGGTCGCCGACGGCCTGCTGGGGGCGGTGCGCAACGCCAGCGCCCTGCTCCGCGGCTCGGTCGGCGGCGATCTACGGGACGTCCGCGTGCGGCTGCCGGCCCAGTCGACGCCGTTCCGGCTCTCCGGCGGGCGGGTCTATCACCAGAACCTCCTCGCCCGCAGCGGTTCCGTGGAGGTGACGACCGGCGGCTCGGTCGGGCTGGACGGGACCCTCGACCTGCGGGCGGAGATCCCGCTCGGCGGGGACCTGGGCGGTCGTCGGGCGACGGTGCCGATCGGCGGTTCGCTGGACGCCCCCCGCATCGACGTGGCCCGCCTCGCCGACGCCGCCGCCCGCGGGGCGCTCGACAGCGCGGTGGAGCGGGAGCGGGACCGCCTTGAGGAGAAAGCGTCCCGCGAGATCAGCCGCGGCCTGGACCGCCTGTTCGGCCGGGAGTGAGCCGCGAGAGTCTCCCGGGCCGGAGCGGCGGGGGCGGGCGCCGCGGCAGTGGGCGCGGCATTGCGGGTTGTCACGGCGGGCTGCGGGCGAGACGCCGGCGCCGGTCCCGCACTGGTTGCGGCGGCCGGACGCGGGGCGGAAGATCGTCAGCGCTCCCTTCCGCCCCGCCCGGTCCGGCGTTTTTCGTTCACGCCGACGGACCGGGTCGAATGATCGAACGATCTTTCTGAACCAGCCCGCCATGAAGTTCCTCGACGGCGAAACGGTCGGCATCGACCTCGGCACGACCTACAGCGCCATCGCCCACCTCAACGACGAGGGCGAACCCACCATCATCAACAACGGCGACGACCGCCCCATCACCCCCAGCGTGGTTTTGCTGGGCGAGGGCGGCCGCGTGATGGTCGGCCCCAGCTTCGAGCGGATCGCCCTGGAGAAGCCGGAGAACGTCGTCGAGGCCGTCAAACGGCAGATGGGCAACAAGGATTATTACGTCGTTTATCAGGGCAAGAAGCTCACGCCGGAGTTCATCAGCGCTCTGATCCTCAAAAAGCTGAAGCAGGACGCGGAGGTCCGCATCGGCCCGGTGGCGAACGCCGTCGTCACGGTGCCCTACTACTTCAACGACCTCCGCCGGAAGGCCACGCAGGACGCCGGGCAGGTCGCCGGACTGAACGTGGTGGATATCATCAACGAGCCCACCGCCGCCACGCTGGCCTACGCCTGGAACAAGGGCGACCTCGGCCGCGTCGACACCGGCGGCGGGGAGACGACCATCCTGGTGTACGACCTCGGCGGCGGGACGTTCGACGTCACGGTGGTGCGGTTCACCTCCACGACGTTCCGCGTGCTGGCGACGGACGGGGACGTGATGCTCGGCGGGCTGGACTGGTCGAACCGGCTGGTGGAGCACCTCGCCGAGCAGTTCACCCGCAAATACGGCGACGATCCCCGCCAGGACCCTGAGGGCCTGCGGGCGTTCTTCCAGGAGTGCGAAGACGCCAAACGCAAACTATCCAAAAACGACCGGGCCCCGGTCAGCGTTTATTACAAGGGCAAGACGCTCACGGTGCAGCTCACGCGGTCGGACTTCGAGCGCATGACCGCCGACCTGATGCAGCGGACGCGCGACACGACCGAACTGGTGCTCCAACAGTCCGGCGTGGACCCGGCCCAGTTGGACGAGGTCGTGTTGATCGGCGGCTCGACCTATATGCCGATCGTGGAGAAGACGTTGAAGGAGATCACCAGGCAGGAGCCGTCCCGCAGCCTGATGCCGGAGCGGGCCGTCGCCGAGGGCGCCGCGATCCACGCCGCCATTTTGCAGGCCAAGCACGGCGGCGGCGGCAAAATGGCGGAGGCCCTCCGCAAGCGGCTGGAACGCGTCAAACAGGTGGACGTGAACAGCCACAGCCTGGGCATTAAAGTCGCCGACCCGGAGAAGAAGGGCGCGCGGATGAATCACATCATGATTCCGCGGAACACCTCCATCCCGGCCAGCAAGACGCAGCGGTTCAAAACGACCAGCGACAACCAGAAGACCGTCCACGTCGAGGTGCTGGAGGGCGAGGCCCGGGACCCCGCCGCCTGCACGCTGATCGGCGACTTCCGCATCGTCGGCCTGCCGCCGGACATGAAAAAGGGCAGCCCGGTGGAGGTCACCTACAGCTACGACGCCAGCGGCCGCATCAGCGCCCGGGCGAAGGACCTGACCGCCAATAAAGAGGCCGCGACCGAGATCGTCCGCGAGGGCGGCCTGTCCGAGGGCAACGTGGCCGACTTCGAGAAGCTGGCCAGCGAATACGACGTGGACTGACGAAGAAGTATCAAGGCCAAGAACTCAAGAACCAAAACGCCAGGCGTTCGCTCCGTCTTGGTTCTTGAGTTCTTGGTCTTGAAGCTTGTTTAGTTCGCCGCCTCGCGCCAGTCGAGGATGCGGAGGCTGCCGTCGGCCTCGTGGTATTCGTAGGCGCCCAAGTCGTAGCGGCGGTAGCTGGGGCGGGCGGCGCCGAGGAGGTCGGCGTCCACCACGCCGGCGAGGTCCCGGCCGACGTTGATCGCCGGGGAGCCTTCGCCGAGGCGGTAATCCCCGGCGGGGGCGTCGCGGAACCGCGGGGGCTCCAGCAGGTCGTCGGGCCCGGGGGCGACGCCGGAATACGGCGTCGCCGCGAACAGCAGCACGTGATCGAGCGTCGCCGAGCCCCCGTTCGTCGCCGCGGCGCCCACGGCTCCGACGAGAATCCCGTTCGCCAGGGCGACGGCGCTGTTGTCGATCCGCAGGGCCCGGTTCGTCGCCGTGATCGTGAGGTGCCGCAGGGCCGCGGTCGCGGCCCCGTTGTGCACGACCACGCCGTCGGGGCTGGCGACCGCCAGCAGGTTTTCGATCGTCGCGGCGCCCCCGACTCCCGACAGCCACAGGGCCTCGGCGCCGCAGTTCTCGATGCGGCACCGCGCGACGCGGACCGTTGAAGAGCCCGTCAACGAGATGCCCCGTCCTCCCGCGGAGGCGACGGCGCAGTCGGCGAGGTCCGCGGCGCCCTCCCGCAAGCTCGCGGCCGTGTCGCCGCAGCCGGCGACGACGCAGTCCCGCATCACGACGTCGACGTAGCGGGTCTGAAACCCGTCGTCGTCCGCCGCGGCGACAAGGCAGCGGGTGAAGGTCGCGGCGCCGGTCCCGAGCGCCGCCGAGGCGGCCTCCACCTGAAAGGCGTCTTCGCCGGACGCGGCGACGGTGCAGTCGGTGAAGGCGAAGTCGGCGTCGGCGAAGCTGACGGCGGCCACGGCGTCGCCGATCTCGCTGGCGAACGTGCAGCCGGCGGCCGTGAAGTCGCCCCCGGCTTCCACGTAGATCGCGCCGTCGCGGCCGACGAGGTCGCAGCCGGACAACATCGTCGTCGCCCCGGCCGGATAGTGCCGGAACGAGTACCAGTTCCCCGAACAGTTCCAGTCGGCAAGCGTCGCCGCCCCGTCGGTTCCCACCAGTGCGGTGCCGCAGGAGGAGACGTTCAGGGCGGTCGACGCCTCGATCGCGAGGTCGGCCGAGGCGACGAACAGGCCGGTTTCGTACCCGGAAATCGTGAGCCCGGCGTGGAACGCCGGGTCCAGCGGGCAATCGGCGAGCGTCAGCCCCGTGCCGGTCGGGTTGACCGCGTACCCGTTCCCGTCCGGCGTGACGGCGCGGGCGAGCGAGACGTTCTGAAGGACGATCTGGCCGACGCCGTCCGCCGTGCCGGCGCCCCGGCTGTAGGCGACGCCGTTCCCGCAATCGGTCGCGGCGAAGTTCGTCACCGTGGCGGCGACGGCGGCGGGGTCGGCCGTGTCCCGCACGATCTGGACCGCTTGGGACCCGCAGCCGTTCGCGGAGCAGTTCTCGAGGAGCACGCCCCGGGAGCGGTCGGCGTGAAAGCCGAGGGCGCTGTCGGCGACGTGCACGTTCCGGCAGGTCGTCGTCCCCCCGACGGCGTACAGGCCGTGCCCCGTCCCGGCGGCGCCGTCCACGTCGATGCCCGCGGCGCCGCCGTCCACGTTCAAGGCGGCGTTCAAGGCGTACACGCCGATCCAGTTGTCGTGCAGGGCGACGGCGTCGGCCGCCTGCCAGTTCCAGGACCCGCCGTCCAGACGGACGGCGTCCCGGCCGCAGTCGCGGATCGTGACCCGCTGGACGTCCGGATCGTTCGCCCCGGTCAGATGGAGGCCGTAGTACCAGCGCTCGGAGGAGCAGTCGGTGACGACCACGCTCGCCGCCTCGGCGAGGATCGCGGCCCGGGTCTCCCAGGCGCCGGTCCCGTCGTCGTCGGCGAAGGCGCAGTTGCTGACGGCGAGCGAGTCCGCCGCGAAGATCTGGAGCCCGCCGTGTCCGCCGGAGGCGGAGAGGTTGCGGACGACGACGTTTTCCACGTCGGCGGTATAGATGTGGTCTTCGTTGCCGGACCAGGTTTTAGAATCGACGGTCAATGCCTGCGGCACGCCCGCGTCGCCGTTCCACGCCAGGCCGTAGCGGCAGCCGGCGATCGTGACGGTGTCCAGGGCGCCGAGGTGGAAGGACGAGACCGACGAGGCGATGCGAAGACCGGCGTCGCTGTGACCCGAGAGCGTCGTCAGTCGCAGCGTGAGTCCGGTCCAGGCGACGCTGAGTCCGACGCCGCAATCGCGGATCACGCTGTCCCGCACGATCGGTTCGGCGCCCCCGGTCGCGGGGAGGTACGCCCCGGTGGCGCTGCCGGAGATGTCGCAGTCGTCGATCTCCGTCGCTTGGCTCCCCAGCCAGAGACCCACGGTTTGAATGCCGGCGACGACGCAGCCGCGGACCGTCGCGCTCGCCCCGCTGCTCTGATAAACGCCGTACGCCCCGCCGGTCAGCGTGCAGTTGGTGAGGGTCGCCGCGGAATTGTCCAGCCGCACGTGGGTGCCCGTCGTGCCGGTTCGCGTGAACGTGCAGTTCGTCACCGTGAGCGCGCTGCTCTCCCCGATCAGCCCCACAGTGTTGTCGGTGAACGTGCAGCCCGTGACGGCGGTCGCCGTGGCCGACCGCACCCCCAGACCGAGTTCGACGCACCCCTCGAACACGCAATTGACGATCGCCACTCCCGCCCCGGACAACGCGCCGAACCCGCCGGTGCAATTTCGAAACCGGCAGTTCTGGTAGCGGACGCCGGTGCAGTAGGCGGCCGCGGCGGGATAGCTGGTGCGGGTGTCGGACGGGTTGTTCCGCTCGAAGGTGAATCCGTCGACGATCGTGTGATCGCCGAAGATCCCCAGCCCCAGCCAATATCCGTCGGCCCCTGAATAGGTGGACCCGGGGCGGATCGTCACCGTGCCGGCGTCGCCGGTGTGGCTCCCGTCGGTATCGGCCACGTATCGAATCGGGGCCGTGGAGGTGCCGTCGTTGTACTGAGGGGCGTATCCGTCGTAGGTGCCGGCGCCGACGTAAATCGTGTCCCCCGCGACGGCGGCCCCCGCCGCTTTGCTGACGGACCGCCACGCCTTATCGGGCGACTTGCCCCAGGCCGAGGGGTCCGCGGGGCCGTCGTTCCCGTTGGTGCGGACATAAATGTTCGCGCCCTCCGCCGGGACGGACGCCCAGAACATCGCGGCCGCGGCGAGCGTGAGGACGAGGCGCGACGGGAGGCGCTCAATCCTCATGGCCTTGCACCAAGCGGTCGGCGGAGGGCGGCGGGGGCGGGGTCGGCGGGCGGTACGTCGGTTCCACGTCCGGCCGGGGCGGACGGGGGACGGCTTGCCGGACCGACGGCGGCGGCGACGAACGATGGATCGAGGGGCGGCCGGTCGAGGGCCGGCCGGTCGTCGGACCGACCCGACCGGCCCCGGTCCGTCCGGGGGCGAGCGACAGCACGACCCGGCCCGGGTGCTCCACGGTGGCGGTGTCCTCGCCCAGTTCGACCACGGTGACCCCGCCGGCGCTCTCCCCGGCGGCGAGCAGCAGAATACGCCCCGAGCCGCTCCCGTCGCCGGCCCACAGGACGGCCTTTCGCGGGTCGCCCTCCATCGTGATGAACCCGCGCAGGAACAGGTGCTCCGCAACGGGATCGGCCTCGTCGGCCTCCTGGGCGGCGACCGGGGGGCCGAAAAAGTCCCACCCGATCGGCTCCTCGGGCGCGACGGGCGTCGGAACCGCGGGGGCCGCCGCGACGACCTCGCTCTTGCTCGGCAGCGGCGCCGCGGCTGGCTCCGGCGCGACCGTGCGCGTCGCCGCCGGCTCGGGCGCCGCCGGGGCGACGGCGTGGGCCTGCGGGTCTTCCACCGCCGCCAATTCGGTCCCCCCGCACCCGCACAGCGCGGCCGCGGCGAACGATCCGAGCAGCAGCGTTCCAGTCGGCCGGAGCACGGTCGATCCGAGGCGAAGGGGGAAGGAGCGGAGGAGAGATGCGTGACGAGGCGAACGAACTCTGCCCCGCCCGGAGCGGCGGGGCGGCCGCGACGCGGCGGGGCGCCGCCGACTCCGGGACGGACTCTGCCGTCGGTGGGGGCGGGGTCGGTTCTGACGGCTCCGCGGGAGGAAAATGCTTCGCTCGCAGAGTTTTTTGCCCTCTTCCCGGCGTGATGTAGGGTTCGACGGACCCGTCTTCCGCCCGCCCCTCCGGATCGCTCCGATCGCCGCCGCCCCGCCTGCCGCCGCCCCCTCCTCCGCCGCGTCCGTGCCCTCCGGCGCCGCCGGCGGGGCCGGGGCCGGTGCGGTGGGCGTGC
>NZ_JBINJD010000052.1:0-30215 GCF_043951915.1 Alienimonas sp. DA493
GCCGCCGTGAGGCGGCCCCTCCCGGTTGTGCGGGGGGCGGTGCGTTCCGCGAAAGGCATCGATGGTTTCCCATGAGTCAACTCATGGGATTTTCACGCGAATCGCACTGTGGATTTGCACTGGTGTGGGACGGTTCGATCCCGCCGAGGAGGTTTCGCGACTCGCAGCCTCGGCGGCCGGTTTTGACCGGCCGCGGGCGCCGGCGTGCGGCGTCCGCCTTCGCACCTTCCTCCCAGAATCCCTGTGCATACGCATCTTTCCCCCACCCGTCGCGTCCGGCGTCCGTCGCGGTTCGGCTTTACGCTGATCGAACTGCTGGTGGTGATCGCGATCATCGCCGTTCTGGTTTCGCTGTTATTACCCGCCGTGCAGCAGGCCCGCGAGGCCGCCCGGCGGTCGCAGTGCCAGAACAACCTCAAGCAGATCGGGCTGGCCCTGCACAACCACCACGGCACCTATAAGTCGTTCCCCCCGGGCGTGCCGGTGTCCGACTACGAGACCAAGAACGCGTTCTGGAACCTTGGCGGCTCCCAGGCCGGCAGCCACCACGGGCCGAACTGGGCCGCCAACCTGCTGGCGGAACTGGATCAGACCCAGTTGGATCGCATCCTCAAGCTGTGCGTCGAGGGCGACAAGAACCCCTGCGACGGTTGCGAACTGTCCGGCTACAACGGCCGCAGCGACTCCGGCCGGCTCAGCGTGTTCACCCCGGCGCCGTTCGTCTGCCCGAGCGCCCCAGAGGCCGACGCGCTGTTCAACGAGTGGGAACTCGACGAGCTGTCCAAGGGCAACTACGGGGCCAACTACGGCTCCGAGGACCTCTACTCCCACCGCAATAAGGCGACCGCCGGCGTGTTCGGCCTGAAGGAGCACCGCATGAGCTTCAGCGGCGGCTCCTCCAAGGAGCAGATGGGTCGCGGGCAGGGCACCCGGCTGGCGGAGATCAAGGACGGCACGACCAGCACCGTGGCGGTCAGCGAACTGCTGACGGTCGATTCCGCCAAGGACTGCCGCGGCGTCTGGTTCGGCGGGTGGATGGGCGGCGGCGCCTTCACCGCCCACGACGCCCCCAACAGCCCCGGCACCGACGTGGTGCCCTACTGCGACGACAGCGGCCTGAAGCCGAACGACCCGATGCTCTGCGAAGAGAACCACGACGACCAGTACACCTGGGCCGCCGCCCGCAGCGACCACACCGGCGGGGTGAACGCCGTGATGGCCGACGGCAGCGTCCAGTTCTTCTCCGAGACGATCGACCTGGCCACCTGGAAGGCCCTCTGCACCCGGGCCGCCGGCGAAGTGGTCAAGGACGGCATCTGAGCCGCACCGGAGCCCCCGCACCGGCGAACCCCGCCCCGGCGAACCCCGCCCCGGCGACCTGCGTCGCGGAGCCCGGACTGTGCGTCACGCGGTCCGGGCTCCCGTTCTTTCTCCTTCCCGTTCAATCGCCCCCTGCCGACCTGCCGTGTTGATCGCCCCCCCGCCCGCCCTGCGGCGCCTCTCCGTTCCGTTGATCGCCCTGTTGATCGCCGCGGCCGTCGGCCTGACGGGCTGCGACGAGCCCGACCCGATGGGCCCGCCGGACGACTCCGCGGAAACCGCCGTGCGGAACGCCGTCAATGAGGTTCCGGACCGCTCCGAGGACGCCGCGAGCTTCAACTCGCTGTTCGTCGGCGGGAAGGCCCCCGAGGGGGTCTCCGCCGCGGACTACTACCCGCTGCGGACCGAGGCGAAGGCCGTGGAGGTCGCCGGCGACCGGGCGACCGTCCAAGTGGCCGCCGCCACCGCGGCGGAGTACGACGCCGCCGGCGAGGACGGCCCGCCGACCGTGGAGTGGACCTTCGTCCGTGACGGCGACGCGTGGCTGCTGGAATCCGCCCCGCTACCCTGATCCGCACGGGCTCGTCGACGCCGCGGCCCGATGGGGCCGCGGCGTGCTCGTTTTTCGCCCCTCGTTCCCGCCCCCGGACCCGCCGCCGTGCCGCACGCCCTCACCCGCCGCGACCTGCTGAAAACCTCCGCGGCCGGCGCGTTCGCCCCGGCGGCGTTCGCCTGGGGAACGGGCCCGACCCGGGCCGCCGAGCCGGAGACGCGTTTCGTCGACGGCGAACCGCCCGCGATCGCGGAGGGCTCCTACACGATTGCCGTGCTGCCCGACACGCAAATGTACTGTCAGGCCCACCCGGAGGGCTTCCAGACCCAAACGGAGTGGATCGCCAAGAACCGCGACGCCCGCAACGTGACCTGTGTGCTTCATTTAGGGGACATCACCAACCGCAACACGCCGGAGCAGTGGGAGGTCGCCGCGGCGGCGATGCAGACGTTGGACGGCGTCGTCCCCTACGTCCTCGTCCCCGGCAACCACGACTACAGCGAGGGCGGCCGGGCGACGGACCGCACCACCCGGCTCAACGAGTACTTCCCCGTCGAACGGTTCCGCGACCGGCCCACCTTCGGCGGGACCTACGACAAAGAGCCGGACCGCATGGAGAACAGTTTTCATCTGTTCGAAGGCGGCAACCAAAAGTTCCTCGTGCTGGGGCTGGAGTTCGGCCCCCGCAAGGACGTCATCCGCTGGGCGAACGAGGTCGTCGCCGCCCACGCCGACCTGCCGGCGATCCTGATCACCCACGCCTACATGTACTTCGACGAGACCCGCTACGACTGGGCGAAGTACGGCCCGAAGCAGAGCTGGAACCCGCACTCCTACGGCGTCGCGGCGGCGACCGGCGGCGACGTGGCGGACGGCCAGGAACTTTGGGACGGCCTCGTCCGCAAGCACGGCAACTTCGTGCTGACGCTGAACGGCCACGTCCTCAACGACGGCCTCGCCCGGCTGACCTCCCGGGACGACGCCGGCCGCGACGTGCACCAGACGCTGGTGAATTTCCAGATGAAGCCGAACGGCGGCGACGGCTGGCTCCGCCTGATCGAATGCCGCCCCGACGGCACGACGGCCGTGATTCACGACTACTCGCCGGCGTTGAACCAGTGGAACGCCTCGGCCCAAAACCGGTTTGACCTGCGGTTGGCGCCGGTCGCCGCCTGAACGGCCTCCCGAGGGTCGGCGGATCGGGTGGAGCCGTCCCGGCGGCGGGCCGATAACGATTCTGACGGTGTGTCCGGTCGCAGGGCCGGCGTACACTCCGGCCGTCGTTCGTTCCTTCCGCTCCCCGGTCCGATGTCCGCCGACTTCCGCCTCAAGGAGGACCTGCCGGAACTCACCGACCGGATCGTGGCCAGCTACCACGATCTCGGCGTCGGCCACCACCTCGGGCACTGCCCGCTGCCCAACACCGCGGAAGTCTGCGCGATCGCCCGGGACCTCAAGGGCGTGCTGTTCCCCGGCTACCGCACCCGGCAGAACCTGCACATGGGCAACATCGGGTTCCACGTCGGGGCCCTGGTCGACAGCCTGCACGACCGCCTCACGGAGCAGACCGCCCGGGCCCTGCGGCACGACTTCATGCGGCGGGCCAAGGCCGCCGACCCCGACAGCGAGCCCTGCACGAAAGAAGTCGACTTCGAAGCCGACGGCCAGCGGGTCACGCTCGCGTTCCTCAATCAGATCCCCGCCCTGCGGGAACTGCTGGTCGAAGACGTGAAGGCCGCCTACGAGGGCGACCCCGCCGCGGCCAGCTACGACGAAGTCATCTTCTGCTACCCCGGCCTCTCGGCGGTCACCGCCCACCGGATCGCCCACGCGCTGCACAGCCTCGGGGTGCCGCTGATCCCGCGGATGATCGCGGAGTGGAGCCATGCCGAGACCGGCATCGACATCCACCCCGGCGCCCGCATCGGTCCCGGGTTCTTCATCGACCACGGCACCGGCGTGGTGATCGGGGCCACCTGCCGGATCGCCGAGAACGTCAAGATCTACCAGGGCGTCACGCTGGGGGCGAAGTCCTTCCCCCGCGACGGCGAGGGGCGGCTGGTCCGCAACGCCAAACGGCACCCGACCGTGGAGCGGGACGTGGTGGTCTATTCGAACGCCACCGTGCTGGGCGGGGACGTGACGCTCGGCTGCGGCGCCGTGATCGGGGCCGGGGCGACGATCACCGAAAGCGTGGCCCCCGGCACGAAGGTGACGGCGGAGAAGCCCAGCCTCCGCTTCCGGACGGCCGGGTGAGCGGTCGCCCGTCACCTCGTGGCAACGCTGAGCCCCGACCGTCAGGGAGGGGCCGCTCGCACGGGTGCGCCCGGTGAACGCCGCGCCGCCCGCGACTGAACTCCGCGATTCCGATTTGTCGGAGCCGTCAGAGCGACCGCTCCCTCACGGTCGCGGCTCGTCGGACTCCCCGCCGCGCTGGCGCTTCGGGGCGATCCTGCTGGGCGTAGCCGTCTCGGCGATCTGCCTGTGGATCGCGGTGCGGGACGTGGAGTGGGCGGCGATTCCGCCCGCCTTCGCCGCCGCGGACTACCGCACCCTGCCGCTGATCGGCCTGCTGCTGGTCGCCTTTTTCTGGACGAAGGCCGTCCGCTGGGCGGCGCTGCTGAGGCCGCTCCCCCGGGGCTCCGACGAGCCGTTCCGGGCGAACGCCGTGCTGCCGGCGACGCTGATCGGCTTCGCCGGCAACAACGTCCTGCCGGCCCACGCCGGGGAGTTCTTCCGCATCGCCGTGGTGACGAAACGCTGGCAAACGCCCGCCGCCGGGGTGCTCTCGACGGTGGTGCTCGAACGGGTGTTGGACGTCGGGGCGATTCTGGCCCTGTTCGCCGCCTCGCTGCCGTTCGTGCCCGGGGCGAACGCGGAGTACGGCGGGTTCGTTTGGATCGCCGCGGGCTGTCTGGCCGTCGCGGCGGCCGGCTGCGGGCTGTTCCTCTGGCAGACGGACGCCTGCGTGCGGCTGGCGGAGACGGTGTTGCACGCGGTCCCCGGCCTGCCGGAGGTCGTCCGCACCGGGGTGCCGCGATTGCTCCATCAGGCGGCGACCGGGCTGCACGCCCTCCGCAGCGGCCGGGCGGTGGCGGGACTGGCGGCACTCTCCCTGCTGCACTGGGCCCTGATGGGCGGGATGATCTGGCTCTGCCTGGCGGCGTTCGGCCAGCGGTTGCCGTTGGCGGCGGGCACGGTGGTGAACGGCGTGATCGCCTTCGGCGTGCTGGTCCCGGCGGCGCCGGGGTTCTTCGGCGTGGTGCAGGTCTGCTTCCGGGCCGGCACGGCTCCGTTCGGCGTCAGCGCCGCCGCGGCGTTCAGCGCGAGCGTCTACTACCAGATCACCCAGTGGGTCCCGATCACCCTCGCCGGCGCCCTCTGCGCCCTGCGGGCCGGGCTGTGGGGCGGAGGGAAGCCGGTCGCCGCGCCGGCCGACGCCGACGCCCTCTGAACGAGCCGCCCCCCAGCGGCCGTCGGCGGGGTCACTCCCCGAGGATTTTGACGAGCACCCGCTTCCGGCGGCGGCCGTCGAACTCGTAGTAGAAGATGTGCTCCCAGGGGCCGAGGTGCAGCTTGCCGTCGGTGATCGCCACGACGACCTCCCGGCCCATGATCTGCCGTTTGTGGTGGGCGTCGGCGTTGTCCTCGCCGGTGCGGTTGTGCAGGTAGCCGCCGGTCGCCGGGTCGGTCCCGACGTCGAACGGGACCAGCGTTTCCAGCCAGCGTTCGTAGTCCGCGTGCAGGCCGGGTTCGTCGTCGTTGATGAAGACGCTGGCCGTGATGTGCATCGCGTTCACCAGCACCAGGCCCTCCCGCACCCCGCTCTCGGCGACCAACCGCTCGACCTCCCGGTGGAGGGAGACGATCGCCCGCCGCTGCGGGACCTCCATCCACAGTTCTTCGGTGAACGACTTCATCGCGGATCCTTTTGCGGACGGCTCGGGCGGACCGGCCGGGGCCTCAGCCGCGGTCGGACAGGGGGACGACCTGCCGCTGCTCGTAGCCGGTGTAGTTGGCGCTGGGGCGGATGATCTTGTTGTCGGCGAGCTGCTCCAGGATGTGGGCGCTCCACCCGGCGACCCGGCTGCTGGCGAAGATGCAGGTGAACAGCTCCTTCGGAATGCCGAGGTAGTTCATCGTGCTGGCGCTGTAGAAATCGACGTTGCAGTTCTTGCCGATCAGCACCGTGACCTTTTCGTCCAGCTGCTCGCTGATGTCGATGTAGGTCGTGTCGCCCTGCTCCTCGCCGAGGCGGCGGGAGAGCTGCTTGAGGTGCTTGGCCCGCGGGTCCTCGACCTGATAGACGGCATGGCCGAAGCCCATGAACTTCCCTTTGCGGGCTTTGACGGCCTCGATGTAGTCGTCGATGCCGGCCGGCGTGCCGATCGTCTCCAGGGCTTCGAGCACCGCGGTGTTCGCCCCGCCGTGCAGCTTGCCCTTCAGGGCGGCGACGCCGGCGGTGATGGCGCCGTACACGTCCGGCAGCGTGGCGATGACGACCCGGCAGGCGAACGTGCTGGCGTTGAACCCGTGCTCCGCGTGCAGGGTGAGGATCAGGTCCATCGCCTTCGTCTCGTCCGGCGTCGGATCCGTCCCCTTGATCATGCGGACGAAGTTCTCCGCGAACGGCCGGTCCGGGCGGGGCTGGACGGCCTCTTTGCCCTGCCGAGCCCGGTGGATGGCGGCGGTCATCGTCGCCAGCTTGGCGACCAGCCGGATGCACTTGCGGTAGGCGCCCTCCGGGGAGAGGTCGTCGGCGGTCGGGTCGGACAGCCCAGCCAGGGAGACGGCCGTCCGCAGCACGGCCATCGGCGGGGCGTCGGTCGGGGCGCCGGCGATGAACTCCGCGACGGCCGGGGTGAGGGCGGCGTCCTGCGAGAGCGGGTCGTCGAAGGTGTCCAGCTCCTGGGCGTTGGGCAGTTCGCCCTTGAGCAACAGGTAGGCGACCTCCTCGAAGGTGCAGTTCGCAGCCAGATCGTCGATGTGGTAACCGCGGTACAGCAGCTTGCCGACCGTGCCGTCGACCAGGCAGATGGAGCTGTCCGCCGCTTTGATGCCCTTCAACCCCTTGCTAACGGACGCGTCGGCTTTGGCGCCGGCGGCGCTGGTGGCGGAATCGGACATGGGGGCGGGCGGGGTGAGGATCGCGGCTCGAAGGAATTGCCCGCCGACGCTCCCCGAGGGGCTCCCCGGCGGGACGGTGCAGTGTAACCGTCTCACACACCCCCACCACCGGCCGCGGGTCGCCGGCCGGCCCGTCCCGCACGGACCGGCGGCGGAACGGCGCCACCGGCGCATTCGTAAACATTTGCAGCCGCTTTGGGCAGAACACGTGAACTCGTGTCCACATTCCGGCAACGGCCGACAGAATGGACTGCTCAGCCCGCCGGCGAGAGGCGCCGGGGGTGGAATCCTGATCTTTTTTCCGATTCGGGGGCTTTTCCCGTGCCGACGGTACTTCGCATGGGTAGCATCCCTCCATCGCCCGCCCCAAGGGCGATTCGACCCGCGGAGAATAGGACTTCCGCCCGCGGTTCGGAAACGGCAGTTTCGCGCTGCCACACAATCCCGTCACCCCGGTTTTCCACAGGAGGTGGAATGACGACCGTGACCCCCGATTGGCATCGGAACGACCCCCGTGCGGGTCGTCGTCGCCCCAACCGGCCGAACCACGGCCGCCGCGACCCCCTCTCTCTCGACCGCCGCACGGCGGTCTTCTCCCCCTCGGCTTCGCCGCCCGGCTGATCGGCCCGTCTGCGCCGTTCGCCGCTGAGTTCTCCCCGCTTCCCGCCCCTTCGCCCCGCAGCGAACGGGTCTCCGCCCCCGGTCCGCGCCGCCCCCGCCGGCGTCGGGCCGTCCCTCGCACACCTCACACCCGGGACCAAGTCCGATGCCGACCCGCACCGCCCCCGCCGCCCCGACCCTCGCCCTGGGCACCGTGGACTCCGACGCCCCGAACGCCAAGCCGACTCCCGGCGACTCCCCGCGACTCTCCCTGTTCGATCCGCAAAAAGAGTCCGAGGAGGCTGCCGACTCTTCTGAAGAGTCCGAGGAGAGCGCGGAAGCCGAGCCGACCGCCGCGGAACTCGCCGAGGAAGACGTCGAACGCAAACCGACGCCCGGCCTGCCCTGCCCCAGCGCCCCGCCGGCCGAGCGGCTGGCCGGCGAGGAGCAGTTCGACGGCTCCGCTCTCTACCCGTTCGAGCCGGACCTCCAGGGGTTGTTGGACGCGGCGCGGCTGCAGGGCTACCTCACCTACGAGCAGATCGACGACTTCCTGCCGGACGAGGGCGGCGACTCCACGATGACCGACCGGCTGATCGCCGGCTGTCAGACGCTCGGGCTGGACGTCTGCGACGACCCGCACGCCCCGCCGGAGGCGGACGACTGCGTGCGGCCGAGCAAATCGAACAACTCGCAGCGAAACGGACTGGGGGCGGAGACCGACGCCCAGGCCCTTTCCAGCCGCGACCCGATCCGGATGTACCTCTCGCAGATGGGCGGCATCCCGCTGCTGAGCCGGGAGCGGGAGATCTTCCTCGCCAAGCAGATCGAGGCCAGCCGCAAGTGGTTCCGCCGGCACGCGGTGGAGAGCGACTGGATCCTCGGCAAGGCCGTGGAGATGTTCGAGAAGGTCCACGAGGGCGCCCTGCCGTTCGAGCGGACGCTGCGGATCTCGGAGACGGAGAACACCCGCAAGGACCAGATCCTCGGCCGGTTGCCGCTCAACCTGCCCACGATGAAGCGCCTGCTGGAGCTCAACGCCGCGGACTTCGCCGCCCTCCGCAGCGGGTCGCTGAACGACGAGCAGCGGGTCGCCGCCGCCGACCGCATGACCGCCCGCCGCCGCAAACTGGCCGTGCTGTGCGAGGAGTGCAGCCTGCGGACGCACCGCCTGATGCCGCTGATCGACCAGCTGACCGCCGTTTGCGACCGGATGTACGACCTGCGGAGCGACATCGCCCGCTTCGCCTCCGACGAGCGCCGGGTGGACGAGGTCGCCGCCCTGCGGCGGGAGCTGGACGGGCTGATCGACGACTGCCGGGAGAGCCCGGAGCAGCTCCGCAAGCGGCTCCGCGAGATCCGCCGCCGGATCGGCCAGTGGACCACCGCCAAGCAGCGCCTCTCCCGCAGCAACCTGCGGCTGGTGGTCTCCATCGCCAAGAAGTACCGCAACCGCGGCCTGTCGTTCCTCGACCTGATCCAGGAGGGCAACGCCGGCCTGATGCGGGGCGTGGAGAAGTACGAGTTCCGCCGCGGCTACAAGTTCAGCACCTACGCCACCTGGTGGATCCGCCAGGCGATCACCCGGGCCGTCGCGGACCACGCCCGCACGATCCGCATCCCGGTGCACATGTTCCAGAACATCTCCTCGCTGAAGGGGAAGGCGGAGGCGATCCGCCAGCGGACCGGCCGCGACGCCACTCCGGAGGAGCTGGCCGAGGTCGCCGGGATGAGCGTGGAAGACACCGAAAAGGTCCTCCGCACCTGGAAGCACCCGGTCAGCCTGGACACGCCGGTCGGCGACAGCCAGGACAGCACCTACGGCGACTTCCTGCAGGACGACGGCCAGGCGAACCCGATGGCCGGCGCCAACATGGCCCTGCTGCGGGACAAGATCGAAACGGTCCTGAAGAGCCTGACCGGCCGGGAGCGGGAGATCATCCGCATGCGGTACGGCCTGAACGACAGCGGCTACAGCTACACGCTGGAGGAGACCGGCCGGTACTTCAAAGTGACCCGGGAGCGGATCCGCCAGATCGAGTCGAAGGCCCTCCGCAAGCTCCAGCACCAGACCCGCACCCGGCACCTCGAGGGCTTCGCCACTGAGGACCAGATCGAGGAGCTGGCCGTCAAGCAGCGGGAGGAGGAGGCGAAAGAACAAGCCCGCCTCGCCGCCCGCGGCCGCCGCGGCAAAGCGGCCGCGTGAGGCTCTGAGTTTCCCGAAACCGAGTGGAGCGGCCTAACTGGCGGCCACCGTCCGAGAACTCGGTGGAATGCGACTACTGTCGGGGGCGTGCCGGGATCAAGGAGATCACGGCCGCCCCCGATCTCGTTTCCCCTTGCCCTGATGACCCACCCGAACAAGCACATCCGCGAGGCGATTGAGTACGCCCTCAGTCGCGGATGGCGACTGGAGAAAGCCGGCGGAAGTTCGCATAACTGGGGAACCCTCCTGTGCGGAGCGGGCTCCCGCGGCGGGTGTATTCAGCGGGTATACTCCACGCCCCGCTCCCCGGAAAACCACGCGAACGACATTCGCAAGAAGGTCGATCGCTGCCCCCACTGAACCGCACACGAGGAAGCCGGTGACCCACCACTTCACGATCTATCCGGTTCGCGCGGAAGATCACTACGACCGGTTCGACGAACTCGCCGATCAGCTTTGGGAGGCAGGTTGCGACGACGCCTCGTTCGGGATCTCCGAAGGGCAAATCGCGATTCCGTTTCACCGAGAGGCCGCGACCTTCGAGGACGCCGCCCGCTCCGCCGTCGCCGCGGTGCGGTCAATCGGGTTAGAGGTAGACCGCATCGAGATCGACCGGGACGACCTCGCCCTGATGCTGGGCGAGACGACCGTCGGCGAGTTGCTGGAGCGGAGCAAAAAACAGCAGGACGCCGCGGCCGTCGCGGTGTCATGAGCGGGGCTCACCCGCTGTCGGCCTCGTTTGCAGCCCCCTGTCGCAGAATCGTTACCCAACGCACCGCCGCGAAGGCGCAGACGGCCATTAGGGCCGAGACGGCGATATTCCACGCGGCCTCCTCGGCCCGGTAGCGGGTGTAGCCCGTCTCGTTCTGAAGCCAATACCAGTCCGGCCAGCCGCGGAGCCGGATTCGCCCGCCCCCCGAATAGCGGCCCATCGGGTACGGCACCGCGTTCGCTGTGAGACACAGGCCCGCGACCAGCACGAACGCAACCACCGGCCGCTTCCACGCGGCCGGGCGGCTGACGTCGAAGAACGGCGCCCGGGGCACTACCCCGCCGCGGCGAAGGGCAGGGTGGCCGGGGCGTCGGCGTGGGGGGCCCGGCGGACGACCGGGGCGGGCGGCGGGACCGTCGCCAGCAGGGCCTTCAGGCCGCCCAACTGGTCGGCGGGCAGTTCGACGCTGCTCTGCGGGAACCAGCCGACGGCCGGGCTGAAGGACTCGTCGCTGAGGCGGATCGACACCGCCCCGCACAGGCCCGTGCGCCGCACCACCGCGGTCCGGCGGTCCTCCGTCGCCCCGGGCAGCACGCCCAGCAACACCTCGCCCGGCACGCGGGCGGAGCGGGTCGGCGCCGGCGGCACGAACGGCAGCAGCACGGGATCGTGCGTCGGTTCGTTCGGGACGGGGGCGCTCATGCGAACTCGAACGGGACGGAATCGGGCGGGCGATCCGGGGTGAGACTGATTCTCAACCGCGTGCGAGAAGTGTCGGGCTCAGCCGGGGCCCGGTCAAGCGGCGACGCGGCGGTCCGGCGCGGGACGCCTCCCTTTCCGCGACCTAGACTGGGACTATGAGCGATTCTGACGCCCTGGACGCCAAATCCGCCAAAAAGCGGGACTCCGCCGCCAAGAAGGCCGACAAACTGCGGCTGACCGACGCCGCCGTGACCGTCGTGCTCTGCGCCGACGCCAAGGAGGCCGGCTGCGCCTCCGCGAGCGAGATGAAGGCCAGCTGGAAGGCGTTGCGAACGCTCTCCAAGCGGTCGGAGAAAAACGGCGTGCGGATCGCCGCCGTCAAAAGCGCCTGCGTGGACGTCTGCAAGTTCGGCCCGCTGGCCCAGGTGCACTCGGCCCGCACGGCCGCGGCCGGGCACGGCGGCGGGGCGTGGTACGGCGGCTGCGATCCGGACACGCTGGAACGCATCCTCGCCGCCCACATCGAGGGGAAGCCGGAGCCGAGCGAATGCCGCCTCGACGGCGGCGCCCTCGCCCAGTCGGGGGACGCTCCGGAGGACGAGGAAGAATGAGGTCCGCCGGCGCCCCCCCGCGTCTCGCCGTCGCGGGGGGCCTTCGCCGGGGGCCGGAACGGGGCGTCCCGGTTGGCTCGGGGGGAGCGGTGTGCTTCAATCCGCCCACGATGAGCGCCGCCGCCCCCGCCCCGCCCGCCGCCATGCCCGAAGAGTCGAAGTCGCACGCCGTCTCCGCCGCGGCGGCCCCGACGCCCCCGGCTCACCGGGTGTGCGTGGCGAACTTCAACGACGCCGCCAAGGCCGAACGGGCCGCCGCGAAGTTGGTCTCCCTCGGCCTGCCGGCCGACGAGGTCCGCACGCTGACGAACCTGCGGGAACGCCAGGAGTTCCTGGAGGGCTACGACCACCACCGCCCCTCGCTCCACACCCAGGCCGGCGTGGGCACGGCGATCTTCGGCGGCGTCGGGGCCGTGATGCTGAGCCTCGGCGTGCTGATCCTGTTCCCGGAGCCGCCGGGGATGCAGTGGTTCTTCATCGTCGCCTTCACGGTCGGCATCCTCGGCGCCTGCATCGGCGGGGCCGTGGGCTGGTGGGCCTTCCAGCAGGCGGACGACCCGCAGAGCCCGCTGAACGAGAAGGTCGCCGAGGCCGGCCCGGCGGTTGCGGTGCTGGACGCCGGCCACCTCGGTTCCGACGGCCAACCGATTCCGCTCGGTCGCATCGCCCGCGTGCTGGTCCGCGAGGGCGGAACCTGCCAGTACCTGTCCACGGCGAACAAAGCCGACGCCCACCCCGGCGACACCCGCGGCGCCGACTTCAAAGACGTCTCCTTCGACCCCGCCCCCGAAGGCCGCCCCACCGCCGCCGCGGCCCACTGACGGCGAGCTGCATGAGCCCGGAGCGCAAGCTCCGGCCGGCGAGCGAAGCGAGCTTCGCGTCAGAGTGATGCAGTGAGGAGAGGCGGCCGCACAGCCGGAGCTTGCGCTCCGGGCTCACGGAGATCCCTCACTCTTTCGTCAATGCCTCGTCCAGGTTGAGCACGGCCCGGGCGGCGAGGGTCCAGGCGGCCAGGTCGTTCGCTCCGGCAGCGTCCGCGGGGCCGTGGGTGATCTCGGCGGCGTCCAGTTCGTCGGCGTCGATCCGGGTTCGCTGTGCCGCGGCGAACCGCACGATGGCGTCCCGCTCCGCCGGGCTCGGCGGGCGGGTCAGCACGATCCGGAACAGGCGGTCCGCCCGCTCGGCGGGGTCGTCGGTCGCCTCCGTCACTCGGGCCGCCAGACCGCGGGCGTATTCGAGGAACATCCCGTCGTTGAGCAGCGTGAGCGCCTGGAGCGGGGTGTTGCTGCGGTCGCGGACGGCGGCGCAACGCTCCCCGCTGGGGGCGTCGAACACGGCGTAGGCGGCGAACGGGGCGGTGCGCTTGCTGAACGTGTACACGCTGCGGCGGAAGCGGTCCGGGCCGACGGCCGGGGTCCACTTGAAGCCCCCGTAGGCGAGGTCCGTCACGCTGCTGGGCTGCGGCGGCATCACCGGCGGACCGCCGAGGCGTTCCACCAGCAGGCCGCTGGCGGCGAGGGCGGAATCGCGGACCAGCTCCGCCTCCAACCGGTGCCGCGGGCCGCGGGCCAGCAGTTCGTTGTGCGGGTCGGCCGCGGCCTGCTCCGGGGTGACGGCGGAACGCTGCCGGTAGGTCGCGCTGGTGACGATCAGCCGGTGCAGCGCCTTCACGTCCCACGCCCCGACCTCCCCCGCCCCGCCGTCCCCGTCGCGGAAGCGGACGGCCAGCCAGTCGAGCAGTTCCGGGTGCGTCGGCGGCGGGGACTGCGTGCCGAAGTCGGCCGCGTCCGGCAGGAAGCCGGCGCCGAAGAAGGCCGCCCAGGCCCGGTTCACCGCGACCCGGGCCGCCAGCGGGTTGGCGTCGCTGACCAGCCAGCGGGCCAGCGCCAGCCGGTCGGTCACGTTTCCCCCGTCGGGTTTCCCGTCGGACGACGCCAGGAACGCCGGCACGCCGCCGGTCACCGGTTCGCGGGGGTCGGTGTATTCGCCGCGGTGGTGGCGGAAGGTGGGCCGGGGGAAGTCGTCGGGACGCTCGGCGAAGGTCAGCGTGCGGACCGGCTCCGGCTGCCGATCCCGCAGCGCCGCGATCGGTTTGCGGGCCTCCTCCAACTCCGGCGCCGTGCGGGCGAACAGCCGCCGCAGGTCGTCTCGCGTCGCCTCGGTCGGCGGCTCCCCCGAGGCGAGGGCCGCCTCCAACGAGTGCGGCAACGGCGAGGCCAGCGGGGCCGGGTCCGCGGTGAAGGCGACGCGGAACCGCCCCAGCGAGGCCGCGAAGTGCCGTTCATGCAGCATGGAAAGGTCCAACGTGCCGGTCGCCGGGACCGGTTTCTCGAAGGCCAGCACGAGCCGGCCCTCCACGCCGGTTTCGCCCAGGCCCCACGCGCTGGTGGAGTCGCCGTCGATCGCCTGTCCCGCCTTGCCGCCCCGTTCGAACGATTTGCCCACCCCCTCGGCGCTGGCGGAGGCGCCGGCGAACGCGACCGGCTCCCCGTCCCGTTCCGCGGTCACCTCCGAGAGCGAGAACGTCCCCGCCCGCCCCTCGTAGAACACCCGCCCCGGCCCGCCGGCCGGCAGGCGTTCGTCCGGCAGAGCTTCGATCCGCAGCCCGGTGATCGGGCCGGGCAGATCGAGGGCGTCCAGGTCGAACGTCAGTTCGAACAGGTCCCGCTTGGTGATGTCGCCGGTGGAGAACACGGAGCCGTCCTCCAACACGTCCAGCCGGGGCGAGTTGGACGTGGCGGAGGTCGGCGCCGCGATCCGCCAGTCCGTCGCGGCGGCGGTGCGTTGGTCGCCCCATGCCGCAAACGCTTTGTCGAACGCCTCGGCCCCGCCGGGGAACTGGTTCGGCAGGGCGGCTTCGAGGGCGTCGGCCTCCGCGGCGAGGCGGGCCCGCTCGGCGTCCACCGCGGGGTCCGGCAGGGCGATCGTGAGGTTGTCCGCGTTGTTCAGCAGGGCGAACAGGCGGTAGTAGTCCGTGTGGGTGATCGGGTCGTATTTGTGCGTGTGGCACTGGGCGCACTCAGTGGACAGGCCAAGCCACACGACCCCCGTCACGCCCACCCGGTCCACGACCGCCTCGTGTCGGAACTGGAGCGGGTCGATGCCGCCCTCCTCGTTCAGCATCGTGTTCCGATGGAACCCGGCGGCGATCTGCCCGTCGATCCCCGCCCCCGGCAGCAGGTCGCCGGCGAGTTGGAGGACGCTGAACTCGTCGTAGGGCAGGTTCGCGTTGAGGGCCCGGATCACCCAGTCGCGATAGGGCCAGATGGGGCGTTCGCGGTCCTTCTCGTAGCCGTTGGTGTCCGAGTAGCGGGCGAGGTCCAGCCAGCGGCGGGCCCAGCGTTCGCCGTAGCGGGGAGAGGCGAGCAGGCGGTCGACGAATCGCTCGTAGGCGTCCGGGGCCGGGTCGGCGGCGAGGGCGTCCGCCTCCGCCGGCGTCGGCGGCAAGCCAGTGAGGTCCAGCGCGACCCGCCGCGCCAGCGTCCGCCGATCCGCCGGAGCCGAGCGGGTCAGACCATGCGTCGCCAGCTTGGCGTCGACGAACCGGTCAATTGGGTTCCGCGGCGGCTCCGGTCCGCCTTCGGTCGGTTCCTGCGTCTCGGCGCGCGGGATCTCCGAAGCCACCGGCGGCACGAACGCCCAATGGGGCTCGTAGTCGGCGCCGGCCTCGATCCAACGTTGTAGAGCGGCGACCTCCGCGGCGTTCAGCGGCGGGCCGGCCTCCGGCGGGGGCATCACTGTGTATTCGTCCTCCGCCGTGACGCGGGCGAGGATCTCCGGGCCGGCGGCGTGGCCGGGTTCGTCCAACCGCAGGCCGCTCTCGTTCGCCTCCTCGTCCGGGCCGTGACAGGCGAAGCACCGCTTCGCCAGCAGCGGGCGGATCGTGCGTTGGAAGCTGACACGGCTCCCCGGTTCGCCGGCGCCGGTCGGCGGCGCGTCCCTCTCCGCGGGTCCGGCGAACAGCGCGGCGGCGAGCAACAGCGAGACGGGCATGGGCGGCCGGTCCCCTCGGAGGGTTCGGAACGGATCAACGCCGGCGATTGTAGGCGACGGCCCCGCCCCCCGTTACCCTCGGCCGGCTCGCCCCGTCTTTCGGAACGCCTCCATGACGCTCGCCCCGCTGCTTTGCTCGCTGCTCGCGCTCGGTCCCGTGCCCGGGGACGCGCCGCCGACCGGCGCCGGCGAACCGAGGGAATCCGAGACGAAACGGCCGCCGAACGTGATCGTCATTTTCTGCGACGATCTGGGCTGGGGCGATCTGGCCTGCTTCGGGCACCCCACGATCGCCACCCCGCATTTGGACGATCTGGCCGAGCGGGGGATGCGGTGGACGCAGTTTTATTGCGCCGCCCCCGTCTGCACGCCCAGCCGGGCCGGCCTGCTGACCGGCCGCATCCCGGTCCGCAGCGGCACGATGCAGAGCGACGCGAAGGGCAGCCGCCGGGTGCTGTTCCCCGACTCCGCCGGCGGCCTGCCGCAGAGCGAGGTGACGATCGCCGAGGTCCTCAAACCGCAGGGCTACGCCACCGCCTGCGTGGGCAAGTGGCACCTCGGCCACCTGCCCCAATACCTGCCGACGGCCCAAGGCTTCGACTACTACTTCGGCATCCCCTACAGCAACGACATGGACCGCCTCGGCGGCGACAAGCGGGCCAAGAACCCCTCCGGCTCGGAGAACTACAACGTCCCCCTGCTCCGCTCCACGGCCGAGGGCGAGGTCGAAACGGTGGAGCGGCCGGCCGACCAGAAAACGATCACCCGCCGCTATGGCGAGGAGGCGGCGCAATTTATTGAGGCGAACGCGGACGGGCCGTTCTTCCTGTATCTGGCCCACAATATGCCGCACATCCCGCTGTTCGCCCCGGACGAGGTCCGCGGCGAGAGCCCCCGCGGGCTGTACGGGGACGTGGTCACGGAGATCGACCGCTCCGTCGGCGCCGTGGTGCAGGCGGTGCGGGAGGCGGGGATCGAAGAGGACACCCAAATCTGGTTCACCAGCGACAACGGTCCCTGGCTGTCGTTCCAGCAGGACGGCGGCTCCGCCGGCCCGCTGCGGGGCGGCAAGGGCGGCACTTTCGAAGGCGGCGTGCGGGTGCCGACGATTTGCTGCCAGCCCGGCACGGTGCCGGCCGGCGTGGTGCAGCGGGGCCTCGGCAGCACGCTAGACTTCCTGCCCACCTTCGCCGCGCTGGCCGGGGCCGACCTGCCGGAGGGCGTGACGCTGGACGGCGTGGATCTCACTCCCGCCCTCACCGGCGACACGCCGGAGGGCGAGAGCCCGCGGACGGAGCAGTTTTATTGGCGGCAGGGCGACCTGTACGCCGTCCGCCGCGGCCCTTGGAAGGCCCACTTCATCACCAACGGCGAGTACGGCACGGGCTACGGCGTGCCCAACAAGCGGGTCGAGCTGGAGACCCCGCTGCTTTACAACCTCGATCAGGACCCGGAGGAGCGGTACGACGTCGCCAGGAACCACCGGAAGATCGTCGAGGAACTGACGCAGCTCGCCGACGCCCACCGCGAGGGCATGACCCGCGGCGAAGACGTCACCGCCGCCCGGCTGTCGAAGAACTGAGACGCCGGCCCCTCACACCCCCCGCCGGTCGCCCCAGCGGGCCACGTGCAGCCGCGGGCCGAAGCGGAAGCCGAGGGCCTCCGCCAGAGCCCGCACCCGCGGGGCGAGCCGTTCGTACTCCGCCGCGGTGCGGGCCTGCGGCATCAGGAACACGCGGGAACGGCCGGCGTCGCGGCCGACGTTGTGGTCGGCGAGCCAACGCTCGATCTCCGGCAGGTCGCCGGGGCCCTCGACCACGAATTTCAGTTGATAGTCGAATTCCGACAACAACCGGGCGACGACCGCCGGGGCGTCGCGGGTCGCCTCGTGGCGGGCGGCCCATCGCCCGTCCGGCGTGCTGTTGGAGAGTTTGGGGGAGAGCGAAATCAAATCCGCGGCGACCGGCCGGAAGACGGTGCCGGCGGTTTCGATCGTGACGTGCCGACCGGCCGCCCGCAGGGCCTCCGTCAGCGGGACGACGCCCGGCGTCAGCAGCGGCTCGCCGCCGGTGAGGACCACGTGCTCGCAGTCCTCGTTCAAAATGCGTTCGGCGAGGTCGTCCACCGCGACCCGCTCGCCGCGTTCGGGGGCGTGGGAGGTGTAGGGCGTGTCGCACCACCGGCAGCGCAGATTGCAGCCGATGGTGCGGACGAACAGGCTGTCCGTCCCGGCGAGTTCCCCCTCGCCCTGGATGCTGCGGAACACCTCGGACAGACGCAGCGACGGGGCCGCGAGCGTTCTTACGAACTCAGACATTAGGACGGGCCGCGTACGGCGCCGGGTCCGTCGCCCCCGCCGCTTTAAAGCCGGCCAGTCGCAAGCGGCAACTGTCGCATCGCCCGCAGGCTTGGCCGTCGACAGGGTCGTAGCAGGAATGCGTCAGGCCGTAGTCGACGTTCAGCGACAGGCCGAGGCGGATGATCTCCGCCTTCGTCAGGTCGATCAGCGGGGCGTGGACGGAGAACCGGTCCCCCTCCACGCCGGCCTTGGTGGCGAGGTTCGCCAGCGTCTCGAACGCCTGCAAAAACTCCGGGCGACAGTCGGGATAGCCGGAGTAGTCGACGGCGTTCACGCCGACGTAAATATCCCGCGCCCCCAACACCTCGGCCCAGCCGAGGGCGACGGACAGAAAGACCGTGTTGCGGGCCGGGACGTAGGTGACCGGGATCTCCGCCGCCATCGCCGCCTCCTCGCGGTCCTTCGGCACTTCCAAATCCGAGGTGAGGGCGGAGCCGCCGAACTGGGACAGGTTCAGGGCGACGGTTTCGTGTCGGACGGCGCCGCCGGCGTCGGCGACGCGGCGGGCGGCCTCCAATTCCTGCCGGTGCCGTTGGCCGTAGTCGAAGGAGAGGGCGTGCGGGGCGAAGCCGTCGCGCACGCAGCAGGCGAGTGCCGTGGCGCTGTCCAGCCCGCCGGACAGCAGCACCACCGCGGGGGGAGCCTGTCCGGCCGTGGCGTCACTCATCGTTCGCTCCCAGCCGCTTGAGGTAGGCGGTCCGCAGTTTGTCGACCCGGCGGCGGTTCGCTCCCAGATCGCTGCGGCCGACGCGGCTGGAACTGCGAAGGTGAATCACGCCGCCCCGGTCGTCCCGGCGGGCGAACAGGTCGTCGGGGAACCGCAACACGGGCGTGCGGACGACGGCGTGCAGCACGGTCCCGGTATCGGACTTGAGCGCGCCGCCGAGGTCCTCGACGATTGTCTTCTTCAGCACGCCCCACGCTGCGGCGGGGTCGCCGTGGACCGGCAGCGGGTCGACGCGGCGGGCCTCCGGCGTGGCCTCCTCGCTGCACACGCAGTTCGGCGTCTTCGGGCAGACCGGCAGCGGCTCCTCGGGGGAGAGGCCGGAGACGTCGGGGACGGCGGCGGAGAGCAGCGACCAGATCATGGCCTGCAAGGGTGACCGGCCGCCGGGCGGAATCAAGGCCGAGACGGCCCCCGGCGTTCCACCCCCGGGCGGGCCGGTCGTGCGGGGCCGGCGGTCCGAACGCGCCCGACGGCCGGCCGGGCGCCGATGCCTGAGAGGCTCGTTCCCCCCGCTTCGCCCCCGCCGTGCCGAAAGTCGCCCGCACCAGCGCCGAATCCCCGGACGCCCCCGCCGGCTCGCCCCGGCCCGCCGACGGTCCCGCCCCCTCCCGCCTGCGGCGGGTCGCGGGGTGGTTCTTCACGCCCCGCCGGTTGCTGATCGCCGGGCTGCTGCCGCTGGTCGCGATCCTCGTTCCCTGGACGATCAAGCAGTTGCCGGACCTGTCGGCCCGGGAGGAATACCGGCTGACGGCCGACCGGGTGCGGCTGGAGCCCCCGCCGCCGCTGGCCGTGCCGTCGAACGTCGTGGCCCAGGTGCTCGGCGAGGAGCCGGCCAGCATCCTGGAGGACGGGCTGGCGGAGCGGCTGGCGGAGGGCTTCGCCAAGCATCCCTGGGTGGCGGGGGTGGAGCGGGTCGAGGTGCTCTCGCCCGCCGCGGCGGTGGTGCGACTGAGCTACCGGGCCCCCGCCGCCGCGGTCGCCGCCGGCGACGGCCTGTACCCGATCGACGCGAACGGCGTGCTGCTCCCCCCCGCGGACTTCACCCGCCCGGCGGCCGACGCCCTGCCGCGCGTCGGCGGGATCGAATCCACGCCCGGCCCGGCCGGCACGGTCTGGCCGGACCCGGCGGTGACCGGCGCCGCGGCAATCTGCGCCGCCTTGGCGCACGACTGGGACAAACTGGACCTCGCCGGCGTCCGCCCGCTGGACGCCAGCGGCGAGCGGTTCTGGGAACGCGTCCGTGGCGCCCCGGGCGCCGCTGACGGCGATGAACCGAGCGAACCCGTCGGCGACCCGCGATTCGAACTCGTCACCCGGGCCGGCTCCCGCATCCTGTGGGGCCGCCCGCCCGGGACGACGCACCCGGGCGAGTTGGCGACGGACACCAAACGCCTGCGGCTGACCCGGGACCTCGCCGGCGTGCTGGCCGGCGAACGCACCCGCGGGCCGGAGTGGGCCGACCTGACGGCCTGGGACGGCGTCTACCACCTGCCGCTCCGCACGGCGATGCAGCCGCGCACGCCCCGCCGGTAATCTCAACGGCATGCCGGACTCCCCCCTGCCGCCGCGTCGCCCCCGCCGCCCGCCGGACGAGCGCCCCGCCCCGCCCCGTAAGCGAAAGAAGGCGTCGCGGCGGAGCCGTTCGTCCTCCAACGCCACCGTATGGTGGTGGATCGGCGGGCTGGCCGGCGGCGGGGTTCTGCTCGCGCTGCTTTGCTGCGGCGGGCTGCTGGTCGCGGTCAATCAGCGGATCGAGGCGGAGGGCCGCGCCCGGTTGGAGCAGGCCCGACAGCGGGCCGCGTCCGGCGAAACGCTCGCCGAGGCCGTCGCCGGCTTCAACACGATTCTCGGAGCGCCCGGCCCGTACGCGGGACCGCCGGAGCCGCCGCCGCCAGGGGCGGCGTTCGCCCTGGTGAGCTACCCGGCCCCGGTCGGCGCCCTGCCGGCGTACCTCACCACGGAGGTCGCCGAGGGGACGATCGCCCCGAACGCCCGCCGCCCGGCGATCGTCTGGCTGACCGGCGGCGACTGCAACACGATCGGCCCCGTCTGGGAGCCGGGGCCGCCGGAGAACGATCAGACCGCCAGCGCCTTCCGCGAGGCGGGCGTCGTGATGCTGTTCCCCTCCCTCCGCGGCGGCAACGCCAACCCCGGCCGCCGGGAAGGCTTCCTCGGAGAGGTCGAGGACGTACTCGCCGCCGCGGAGTTCCTCGCCGCCCAGCCGGGGGTCGATCCGAACCGCATCTACCTTGGCGGGCACAGCACCGGCGGCACGCTGGCGGCGCTGGTCGCGGAGCGGTCTGACCGCTTCCGGGCCGCCTTCGCCTTCGGTCCGGTCTTCGACGTCCGCGACTACGGCGGGGACTACCTGTACCACGTTCCTTGGAACGACGAGCGGGAGGCGCTGGTCCGCTCCCCCGGCTACTGGCTGAAGGACGTGCGGGCGCCGCTGTTCCTGATCGAGGGCGCCGGCGGCAACGCGGACTCGCTCCGGCAGCTGGAACGGGCGAACGACAACCCGCGGGTGCGGGCGTTCGTGGTCCCGAACGCCGACCACTTCGACGTGCTGGCCCCGGCGAACGCGGTCCTCGCGGAGAAGATCCTGGCCGACGACGGCCCGACGTGCGACATCGCCCTCACCGCGGCGGAGTTGGCCGGCCGCTGAGGCCGCCGGCGCTCGGAATCGGCCGCGTATACCAGCCCGATGCGCGAGCATCGGCCGTCGGCGCAGCCGTCGGGTCGAGGGACGCACGGCCGGAGCTTGCGCTCCGGGCTGGTACGATTGAGTGGGCTTACGCAGCCCGCAGGGCGGCGTTGATCCTGTGGCAGAGCACGGCGGTGCGGTGGCCGGCCTGGGCGGGGGCGAACAGCGTTTCCTTCCCGGCGAGCGACCGCAGGAAGTTCACGTGGTGCGAGGCGGTCCGGCCGAGGTCCACGTCGACCTCCGTCTCCAACAGCGAGGCGGGATCGGCCGTCGTCGCCCCGCCGTGAACGGCGACGAAGAGTTCGCCCTTCTCCCCGACGAACCGCACGCCGCGTTCGCCCTCGGTCGTGCCGACGTAGTCCGGGCCGCTGGGGAAGGTCACGCGGAAGTCGTACCGCATGGGGGCGTCGTAGAAGGCGCCGGGGCGGTCGCCGCCGGTTCCGGTGACGGAGACCGGTTCCCAGTCCTCGGCGTCGTCGCGGCCGGTGGCCAGTTGGGCGATGTCGAGGATGTGAGCGCCGCGGTCGGTGATCTCGCCGGCCCCGAAGGCGCTGACGAACCGCCACCAGAAGTGCGGCCCGGCCTGCGGCATCCAACCGGGGAGCTGCGGGTCGACGGCCTTCATATCCGGCCAGGTCGCCGGGCCGGCGGCGGCGGCGGTCGACTCGCCCAGCCACATCGCGTAGTCGAGCGACGACGGCGGAGGGACCGTCGGATCCGAGGCTTCGGTCGCGGCGACGGCCCGGTGGTGGGTCTGCTCCGTGGGCATGTGCAGGACGATCTCTTTCAATTCGCCCAGCGCCCCGCCGCGGACCAATTCGCAGGCCCGCCGCACTTTATCGTTGCTGCGTTCGTGACTGCCGACCTGCAACGGCACGTCGTTCCGCCGGGCCGCGGCGAGGATCGCGTCGCAGTCGGCCACGCTGTTCGCCAGCGGTTTTTCGCAGTACACGGCCAGCCCCGCGTCGGCGGCGGCGATGGAGGCCGGGGCGTGCTGGTGGTCGGGCGTGGCGACGATGACCGCGTCCAGATCCTTCCCGACCGCCTCCAGCAGCGCCGCGTGGTTCTCGAACGCCTGGCACTCGGCGCCGCCGCCGTTGAGGGAGTTCGCCAACGCGACGGCGTCGGCGGTGCGGGCGGAATCCGCGTCGCACACCGCGATCGCCCGGACCGGCCCCACGTCGGCGGCCTTGGCGGCCTCGAACATCTGCGTGAGGTTGTGCCGCCCCTGCCCGCCGCAGCCGATCAGGGCGAGGTTCGTCACGCCGTCCGCCCGCTTCGCCTCCCCCGGGGCGAGGGCGGCCCGGGCGGATTTGGAGAGCCCGGCGACGGCGGCCGCCGCGGCGGAGGTTCCGAGAAAGAAGCGACGACTGGCGGACACGAGCGACCTCGGCAGAACGACAACGGACGGCAAACGAGCGGCGGCGTCTGGAAATTACCGGCCCCCGTCGCCGCACGCAATCGGCGGGGTCGATCCGTTCGGCGGTCCGACGCCGCGTCAGGCCGTCGCCTTGGCCATTTCGGATTCGTAGCTGATGCCGTAGCGCTTCATCTTCTTATAAAGCGTGGTGCGATTAATCCCCAGCGTGGCGCTGGTGTCCTGTCGGTTCCAGCCGTGGGCGTGCAGGGCTTCGAGGATGATGTCCCGTTCCGCCGGGGCCATCGCCTTCTTGAGCCCCCCGGCGACGGCGGCGTGCGGACGGTGGGACGGATCGTCCCGCTTCAGGCTTTCGGGCAGGTCGGCGACGGTGATCGTCTCGCCGCGGGTGAGGACCACGGCCCGCTCCACGACGTTGACCAATTCCCGCACGTTGCCCGGCCAGGCGTGCCGCTGCATGAGCCGCATCGCCTCCGGGTCGATGGCGGTCACGTTTTTGCCGGTCTGCTCGCGGAACAATTTGAGGTAGTGCTCCGCGAGCAGGGGGATGTCGCCGATCCGCTCCCGCAGCGCCGGCTGGGTGAGGGTGATGACGTTAATTCGATAATAGAGATCCTCGCGGAACTCCCCGGCGGCGACCATTTTTTCGAGGTCGGCGTTCGTGGCGAGGACCAGCCGCACGTCGACCTTATGCGTTTTCGTCCCGCCGACCGGTTCGAACTCCCGGTCCTGCAACGCCCGCAGAAGTTTCACCTGCAAGCGGGGGCTGGCGGTGGCGATCTCGTCGAGGAACAGGGTGCCGCCGTTGGCCAGCAGGAACTTGCCCTCTTTGTCGTTGGTGGCGCCGGTGAAGGCGCCTTTGACGTGGCCGAACAATTCGCTTTCCAGCAGATTTTCCGGCAGGGCCCCGCAGGCGACCTCGACGAACGGCCCGCCGCTGCGATCGCCGGCGGCGTGCAGGGCCCGGGCGGTCATCGTCTTGCCGGTGCCGCTCTCCCCGAGGATGAGCACCGTGGTGCGGGTGTCGGCGACGGATTCGATTAATTCGAACATCCGCTGCATCCGGTAGTCCCGACCGATAATCCGGCCGAGGCCGTGCCGCTCGTTGAGTTGCGCTTTGAGGTTTTTATTCTCCGCCTCCACCTTGCGGGCGGCGAGGGCCTTCCGCAACGAAAGCAGCAGTTCCTCGTAGATCAGCGGCTTGGTGAGGTAGTCCGCGGCGCCCTCCTGAATCGCCTCGACGGCGCTCTCGATCGTGCCGTAGCCGGTGAGCAGCAGCACGGCGAGGTCCGGGTAGTTCTCCCGGGCGTATTCGAGGAAGCCGAAGCCGTCCCCGTCCGGCAGGCAGACGTCGCAGACGACGGCGTCGAATTTCGCCTCTTTGAGTCGGCGTTTGGCGGCGGCGAGGTCGGCGGCGACGTCGGCTTTGTGCCCGTGGTCGCGGAGCAGTTCCGCCATGCCTTCGCGGACGGCGTCGTCGTCTTCCACCACCAGCACGCTGCCGGTCGGATCGGGGGTCTGGGGCATCTCTGGCGCGGGATTCGGGCGCCCCCGGGCAGGCGTTCCGGCGACCTGCGCCGAAATGGTTGGGGGCCGAACGAACCTAGGTCGCCGTTGTCGGCTCGCAACGCGTCGGCGCCCGAACGTAGAGAAAACTCACCCAACGGGGCCGATTTGCCTCAAGGCCGGCGACGGGCGGCTCCTTCGCCATCGCATCACCACCGCAGAAACGCGGGCCCCTCCGTGACGACGATCGGCCCGGTCCAGGGCGCCGTGTCGCCGGCGGGGTCGTCGTCGCTGAGGCGGGTGACGGTCCTGGGGGCCGGGCCGGGCGGCGCCCAGTCGGGGACGCGGCGGTCCTCCGCGGTGGGGCTCCAGACGGCCAGCGCCCGCCGTTCGCCGTTCGGCTCGGCGAACCACATCCCCCGCACCCGGTCGTCCTCCAGGTCGCCGTCGTAGACCAGCCCGGCGAGGGCGGCCCGAGCGGCGGCGATGTGGAACCAGGAGGCCTTCGGCGGGTGGCCGTTCTCCTTCGTGCCGGTCAGCCCGCAGGTGGAAAACTTGCCGGGGCTGTCCGAGTCGACGTCCCGCAGCATGAAAATCTGCGCCCGGTCCACGCCGGCCGCGGCCAGCTCCAGCGCCGACCGCACCAGCCAGTCGCCCTGCACCTGCTCGGCGGAGAGCGAGCCGACCGCATTCGCGGACATCGGCGAGGCGGGGTGCGTGTCGTAGCCGAACTCCCCGAGATGCACCTCCACGCCGGGCAGATGCGCGTCCCGCCAAGCCGTGATCTCCTTCACCCGGCGCCGCAGTCCGTCCTCCTCCGGCGGGAGCCCATGCCCGGCCTCCCGGCCGGAGGCGTCCAGCGCCCGGCAGTAGTAGTGCACCGCGATCGCGTCCGCCGGGAACGAGCCGTCCCGGTACAGGTCGCACCACAGTTTGATTGCCTTGAGCCCCTCCAAATCCAGCGCCACGAGCCCGCCGAGGACCAGGCCGAAGTCCGGATCCGCGTCCTTCACGCCGTGCCCCGGGCCCAGCGCGCCCTGGTGGCCGTCGTAGTCGGCGCTGGTCATCGCGGCCAATTCCCACGGGCTGAAATAGGCCGCCCGCCCCTCCCAGGTGCGGTTCGGTTCGTTCCAATTCTCAATGTCGCCGACCAACCCGAGTCCGGAGACCCGCGGCTGGCCCGGCTCCAACCGCAACCGCTCGTCCGCCACCTCCCGCCCGCCGTAGCGGGCGGCGTATTGAAACAGGTGGGCGGCGTGCTCCCGATAGCTGGCGGGCGATTCGGCGTCGGCGCCGGGGGGCACGGGTTTCTCCGCCCCGCTCGGCGGTTCCGCGGAGCCTTCGAGGTCGAAGGCCGCCTCAGCCGTGCCCTGCATCACCGGGGCCGGACGGGAGCCGGCGGCGTTCAACTCGCGATAGAACCGGTCGAAGTCCCACGCCCAGGTTCCGGTGTCGTTGCGGACGGCGCTGGGGCTGAAGGCGATTCGTGCGTCCGGCTCGCCGGTTTCCACCACGTCCCACTGCCAGGAGTGGTACTCCCGCACCGTGCCGGCGACCGGCGCCAGCCGCTCCACCGGGTCGTCGATGAACCCGTTGACGCCCAGCAGCCGATCGAACGGCGCCGGCTCCACCGGTTCGGCGTCGGCCGTCGCGGCGTCCGCCGTCTCCACCGGGGCGTCCCCCGCGGGGCGGCCGTAGAGAACCATCTCCGCCACCGACCCGCCCGGCGAGCCGACGACGACCATCACGTACCGGGCCTGTCCGGACAGTTCCCCGACGGACCAGGCGTTGTACTTCTTGAGGTCGTCGGTGAGCAGCGTCCGCCAGCCGTGGTTGGCGTCCTCCCGGTTCGCCGAGTCGAACAGGCGGATTTCGAACGGGCCGTCGCCGGAGACGTCGAACCAGGCGGCGCCGGTCAGGTCGTGCGGCCGGCCGAGGTCGATGACCGTGCGGGCGGGGAAGTAGAGGTCCTGATTGATCCAGCCCAGTTCGTAGGCCGACGACGGCGTGCCGCCGGCGCCGGCCCGCGGGTCGCCGGCATCCTCCTGCTCGTCGATCAACCGGGGGCCGAGGCCGCGACCGGTCAGGTCGTAAACGGTCGCCGACGCCAACGGCAGTTTCTCCCCCGCGTCCCCCGCGGTCGGCAGGCAGAGGGCGAGCAGCAGGGCGGGACAAGACATGGGCGAATCCGCGGGCGAGCGAGCGTCGAATCGGTCAACGCTAATCGGACGCGCAAACCCCCGCCAGTCGCCGCTATCGTGCTCTCCCTCCACCGCCCCGCCCTGCTCAAGTCTGCCAATGTCGTTGCGCGCTGTTTCGCTCCTCCTCGCAGGAGCGGCCTGCCTGCTCGCCCTGCCCGCGGCCCCGGCTCAGGAGCAGACGCCGGAGAACCCCTACGCCGTCGTTCCCGACGCCGCCCCGCCGGTGTATCACGTCCGCTACGAGGCGTCGGAGGAGCCGGGCGCGCTGCGATATCCGGTGCAGTACACGGTGTGGATTCCGCCGGGAGTCGAGATGCTGCGGGGGGTGATCGTGCATCAGCACGGCTGCGGGACGGGCTCCTGCAGGTCCGGGCTGACGGGGGCGTTCGATCTGCACTGGCGGGCGTTGGCGGCGGCCCACGACTGCGCCCTGCTCTCCCCGGCCTACGAGCAACCGGAGGGGGCCGACTGCCGGGCCTGGTGCGATCCGCGGAACGGCTCGGCCGATACGTTTCTCAAGGCGCTGCACGATCTCGGAACGGCGTCCGCTCATCCGGAGTTGGCGGAGGTCCCCTGGGCGCTGTGGGGGCACAGCGGCGGGGGCGTGTGGGCCGGCGGGATGACGTTGCTCCATCCGGACCGCGTCGCGGCGGCGTGGCTCCGCTCCGGCGTGCCCCTGGCGGAGAAGGACGAGAACCGCCCGGAGCTGCCCCCGTACACGCTGCCCGAGGCGGCGCTGGGCGTGCCGATCGTCTGCAACCTCGGCACGAAGGAGGGCGTGACCGTCACCGACGGACGGTTCTCCGGGGTCTGGCCGAAGAACGAGACGTTCTTCCACGCCGTCCGCGGGGCCGGCGGGCTGATCGCCACGGCGATCGACCCGAAGACCAGCCACGAGTGCGGCAACCAGCGCTACCTCGCGATCCCCTGGTTCGACGCCTGCCTCTCGAACCGGCTGCCGGAAACCGCCGGAGAACCGCTCCGCCCGATGCCGACCGGCGACGCCCACCTCGCCGATCTGCGGGGGACGACGGCCGTGCCCGAGGAGGACTACGACGGCGATCCGGCCGCGGCGAATTGGCTGCCGAACGCGGAGGTCGCCCGGCGGTGGGAGCAATACGTGACGACCGCCGACGTCGCCGACGCCACGCCCCCGCCGGCCCCGACGAACGTCCGCATCGAGGACGGCGCCCTCCGCTGGGACGCCGCGGCGGACCTGCAAAGCGGCGTGCGGCAGTTCCTGATCGAACGGGACGGCGAACCGCTCGCCCAGGTCCCGCAGACGCCGACGAACCCCTTCGGCCGGCCGCTGTTCCAGGGGCTGCAATACAGCGACACGCCCCTCCAACCGCTGCGGCGGACGGAGTTCGACCTGCCGTCCGGCGCCCCGGCCGACGCGGCTTATACGGTGCGGACGGTGAACACGGTCGGCCTGTCCTCCGAGCCCGCCGCCCCGGCGAAGTAACGGCGATTCGCCAAGTACCAGCCCGATGCGCAAGCATCGGCCGTCGGCCCCCCATTGACGTAAACGACGCACGGCCGGAGCTTGCGCTCCGGGCTCACAACGCCGTGCCGACCGCGACGGCCCCTCAGGCCAGCAGGCCGTGGACGACGTGGGCCGGTTCGACGCCGGTCAGCCGCACGTTCAGGCCGCCGGCGTTGACGGCGAGGCGTTCGTGGTCCAGTCCCAGGCAGTGCAACAGCGTGGCGTGCAGATCGTGCACCCCGACCGGGTCCTTCACGATCGAGAAGCCCAGTTCGTCCGTCTCGCCGTAGGTCAGCCCCGGTTTGATCCCGCCGCCGGCCAGCCAGATTGAGGCGCAGCCGGGGTGGTGGTCTCGCCCGGCGACGCGGCCGAGCGCGGCGCTGGTCTCCACCATCGGGGTGCGGCCGAACTCCCCGCCCCAGATCACCAGCGTGTCCTCCAGCAGGCCCCGCCGCTTCAGGTCCGCGACGAGGGCGGCGCTGGCCTGATCGGTCTTCTTCGCCTGGGTCGTCACCCCGCCCTTCACGTCGGAGTGGTGGTCCCAGCCCTCGTGGTAGACCTGAATGCACCGCACGCCCCGCTCCGCCATCCGGCGGGCCAGCAGGCAGTTGTTGGCGAACTGCTTGGAGCCGTCGCCGGGGTCGGCCCCGTAGAGGTCCATCGTCTCCTGCGTCTCGCCGGAAAGGTCCGTCAACTCCGGGGCGGCGGACTGCATGCGGAAGGCCATCTCGTAGGCGTCGATGCGAACGTCGATCTCCGGATCGCCCACCTCCTGCCTGTGGCGGCGGTTCAACTCGCCGATGAGGTCCAGGCTCTCCCGCTGGGCCCGCCGGTCCACCCCCGGCGGCCGGGCGACGTGCAGGATCGGGTCGCCGGAGCTGCGGAAGGGCACCCCCTGATGGGAGCCCGGCAGCACGCCGGCGCCCCACATCGCCGCCCCGCCGGACAGGTTCCCGCCGCTGGAGAGCACTACGAACGCCGGCAGGTCGTCGGCCTCGCTGCCGAGCCCGTAACTCAGCCACGAGCCCATGCTCGGCCGGCCGGGCAGATTGTGCCCGGTGTTCATCAGCAACTGGGCCGGGGCGTGATTGAACTGGTCCGTGTGAACCGTCTTCACCACGGCGATGTCGTCCGCGACTTGCGCCAGGTGCGGCAGGGCGCTGGAGAGTTCGATCCCGCTCTCGCCGTGCCTGGCGAACGGGAACTGCGGTTCGAGGACCGCGGCGTCCGGCTGGATGAAGGCCAGCCGCAGACCGTCGGTGACCGACTTCGGCATCGGGGAGCCGGCCCGCTTCGCCAGCGCCGGCTTGTAATCGAACAGTTCCAGCTGGCTGGGAGCGCCGGCCTGGAAGAGGTAGATCACCCGCTTGGCGGTCGCCGGCCGCGGCGGGAGGACGGGGGCCGCGGCGGCGGGGCGGTCCGCCCTGGCGAGCAACCCGGCGGCGATGGGAGCGAGGCCGACGCCGCAGTCGCGGAAGAAGTGTCGGCGGGTCCGGGCGGCGAGCGGGTGCATCGGCGGGGGCGACGGGCGACGGATCAACGGTTCCGGGGGCATGTTACCCGCCCCGCGGTCCCGCCGCGGCGACGGGCGGTGAGGTCGGCGGCCGTCCGACCGTCACAAGCATCAGGATCTGCCCCCGCGACGACCAGTCCGACCGTCCGCCGACCGATCCGCGGGGCGGGACGCCCGGCGGCATCGGGCCGCCCCCCGCTTCCGGCAGCCCCGCGGACTTTGGCATGGCGGGTGCACGTTTGACGCACGACGACCGAACCCCGTTCGGCCGCCCCGAATCCCATCACCTTTGATCCAGGAATTGACCATGGCGACCGCGCTCACCACCGACCGTACCGTCCGCGACACCGTCGTCGGCGTCTTCCACTCCCACGCGGAAGCCCGTCGGGCCGTGGCCGACCTGAAGAAAGCCGGCTTTACCGACGAGCAGATCGGCGTCGCCTCCCGCGATCGCGAGGGCACGTTCGCGGAGCAGAACGAAGAGACGATGGCCGAGGAAGGCGCCGTCGCCGGCGCC